>JAPUEP010000116.1 GCA_027492515.1 Hyphomonadaceae bacterium | reverse complement strand
ACTCAATTTCTGTTTTAGATTTTCAAGGCCAGATTTGATTGCAATTTGTTTATCGCTTTCACTTTTAATTATAAAGCGCCCTTCAAATTGACCGCCAAGGCATTTAATTGCCGCCGCCGCCAAAACACCCGCAGGGCCACCGCCAGTTCCCATATATATATCAACATCTGATGTTGACTTAGTGGTAAAAATAACGCCCGCAACATCACCATCAGGTATAAGATAGACGCGTGCACCAACTTCACGTAGGCTTGCGATTAGACCTGCATGGCGTGGTCTATCAAGGACGCAAACCCCAATTTGTGATGGGTTTACATTTTTGAATTCTGCCAATGCTTTGACATTTTCTTGTGGGCTTTTATCCAAATCAACGATGTTTTTTGGATAATTTGCGCCAATGGCGATTTTTTCCATATAAAGATTTGGCGCATGAAAAAGGCCATTCTTTGGCGTTATTGCAAGAACCGATAATGCATCATGCATCGCCTTTGCCGCCAATGTTGTGCCTTCGATGGCATCAAGGGCAATGTCAAAATCCTTGCCGCCTGCGCCAAGTTTTTGACCGTCAAATAATTTTGGTGATTCAAATTCATCGCCCTCACCAAAAACAATGTGACCATTAATCGCCATTGCATCAATTGTATTATGCATCGCGGCGATTGCGGCACGATCTGCCTCTATCTCATCGCCAGAGCCAACATATTTATACGAAGCGATTGCGGCATTTTCCACCGCAGCAAGTGCGCCAGCTTCAATTTCAAAGGTCAATACTTTGCCCATTTTGCGCCTATTAATTTAAGATTGGCATGATTAATGGTTTTCCGACAAATTCATCATATTTTGATAATTCATCAATCGCATCAATCAAGATTAATTCATCGCATTTTTGCGTTGTAAGCACAATTGCAACATTATCAGGTTTGGTTGGTGGTTTTTGCAAAATGCTTTCGATTGAAACTTGGTGACGTGCCAAAGTATCAGAAATTTTTGCAATAACCCCCGGCTTATCGGCAACGGTAAAGCGAACATAAAATTTCGAATTAAGCGATTTTTTAGGCGCAATTTCGATATTACCATTTGTAATGCTTGGCCCAGCAAATAATGGGCGCGCATCGCCATAGAATAAATCAACCAAATCAGCGGCAACCGCAGATGCCGTTGGCCCCGCCCCTGCACCAGAGCCGATAAAAGTTAAAGTGCCAACAGGTTCAGCCTCAACAAGAATTGCATTAAGTGCGCCATCTAATTGTGCCAATGGATTTGCCAATGCAACCAATGATGGGCGAACCGATTGCGATAATTTATTGTCACTCAAACTTGCCGATGCAATCAATTTAACCGCAAAACCAAGGAATTTTGCGCTTTCAAGATCAACAGGTTCAACGCGCTCTATCCCCTCAAGTTCGATTTCGTCGAATTTTGGTTCGCCATTAAAGGCAAGCGCACATAAAAGCGCCAATTTATGACCCGCATCGCCACCATTAATATCCAAAGTTGGATCAGCCTCGGCAAGGCCAAGGGCTTGGGCATCTTTTAGGACATCGCCAAATGGGCGGCCTGTTTTTGCCATTTCGGTCAAAATATAATTTGACGTGCCATTCATCACGCCCATAATATTTTTGATATTATTTGCCGCCATTCCTTCACGAAGTGCTTTAACAATTGGAATACCGCCCGCAACCGCCGCTTCATAACGAATTTGAACATTATTTTCTTCGGCAAGTTTGGCAAGTTCAACACCATGCGCCGAAAGCATTGCTTTATTGGCGGTTACAACATTTTTCTTGGCTTTTAATGCAGTGGTAACGGCATGATAAGCAGGGCCATCGGCACCGCCCATTAATTCAACAACAACATCAACATTTTCATGTTTTGCCAGTTCACTTGGATCATCAAACCATGCGATTTTGCTAATATCAACTGGACGTGGGCGGTTTTTATTACGTGCGCTTACGCCCGTAATTTCCACCATTTTTGATAATGGGCCGTTGCCCAATGCCATTTCTAATAACCCGCCACCAACAGTGCCAAGACCCAATATCCCAATCTTGAGAGGTTTCATTTTATTCCCAGTCTTAAATTAAACAAAAAGCTTTTTAACCGAACGCGCCGCCTGACGAATACGCTGTTCATTTTCTACTAATGCGATGCGAACATGCTCATCGCCATATTCACCAAAACCTGCCCCTGGGGCAACCGCGATTGAACATTCTTCCAATAGCATTTTGGCAAATTCAACCGAACCCATATGGCGATATTTTTCAGGGATTGCCGTCCATGCGAACATTGACGCCTCTGGCTTGTCGATTTTCCAACCTGCATTAGCAAAACTATCAATTAAAACATCGCGGCGTGATTTATAAATTCCGCGCATTTCAGCAACGCAATCTTGTGGCCCATTAAGTGCCGCCGTTGCCGCAACCTGCACAGGTGTATAAGCGCCATAATCAAGATATGATTTCACGCGACCCAATGCTGCCAAGATGCGTTCATTACCAAGGGCGAAACCAACCCTAAAGCCTGCCATTGAATAAGTTTTTGAAAGTGTTGTGATTTCAACCGTGCAATCTTTTGCCCCTTCTATTTGAAGGATAGATGGCGTTGGCTTGTTTTCATCAAAATAGATTTCCGAATAAGCCATGTCGGAAATGATTATTAAATCGTGTTTCTTTGCAATTGCGACCGCTTCTTTATAGAAATCCAAATCAACAACTTGTGCAGTTGGATTACCCGGATAGCACAAAATCATTGCAATTGGCGGCGGCACACTATGGCGGCAAGCGCGCGCAATGCCCGAAAGATATTGTTCAGGTGAATGTGCTTCAACATGGCGAATAACACCACCAGCCATAATAAAACCAAAAGCGTGAATTGGATATGATGGGTTTGGCGCAATCACAACATCACCCGGCGCACAAATTGCCTGCGCAAGATTGGCAAACCCCTCCTTTGAGCCCATTGTTGCCACAACTTCGGTTTCTGGATTAAGTTCAACACCAAAGCGGCGGTCATAATAACCTGCAATCGCCTTACGAAGCCCTAAAATACCGCGCGAAACAGAATAACGATTTGTGCGCGGTTTATTGGCATTTTCGCATAATTTATCAATAATATGCTGCGGCACGGGTAAATCGGGATTGCCCATACCAAAATCGATAATATCCGCGCCTTCGTTACGTAGCTTTGCCTTAACTTTGTTTACTTGCTCGAAAACATATGGCGGCAAACGTTTTATTTTATAAAATTCCTCACGCATGGGAATAAACCTTTATGAATTTGGGCTGCAGAAATTCTCAATGCAGTCCTTAGATTAACTTATTTGGAAATGAAAGATTTTTCAGTTTTTGAATGCAGTATTTTTTTCAAGAATAGCCCGCATTCGGGCCGCCCATGCCGCTGCATCTTCAGTTACAACTGGTGTTTGTGATTTTGGATTGCTTTCAAAATCTTCAATTGCCGCATTCGCCCAATCGGTTTTCTTTTCTTCAGCGGTCAAATCGCGTGAATTAGGACTGCTTGCAATAATATTGCCCGTTTTTTCAAGGGATTTTTGCTGCAAATTCCATTGCGCATCTGTGTACATTTCACGCGGTTTTGCAGGAATATTTACCAATTTCGGATAATCTTCACCCTTGGCATTTTCAACTGCCATAGTAAAATTCTTAGGTAATTCAGAAACTGAACGAGTATCCAAAACCGCACACGCACTTATTGAAAATGAAGCCGCGCATATTGTCGCAATTGATAATAATTTTGACATACTGAGCATAAATTTCATTTTACAATTGCGCTTTTGATAATATGGTGAAATAAGTAATGTATAAATATACAACACATTTTTCATGGGCTGCTTGCGGGACAATTTCAAGTAAAAAAATGTAATTTGCTGAAGTTTGGTTTCAAATTTGGCACATTAAAAGTGAGGGGAAACATGTCTAAGCATAAGAAAAATGCAAAAATTAAAGATATGCCAGAAACCAAAGACGAGGATTTGGCACAAACCATCGCACATCAAAGCGTCGAAGATTTAGAGGAATTATCTGAAAACCTTCGTAAGGCCACTGCGGCAAGTTCGCGCCTTTCCGAAACCCTTACCAAAAACACTGAAGAATTTGTCGAACGCCATAAAGGCATCGACCCAATTGGCTTTAGCCCCTATCTTGCCGAAGTTTCGGCAAAAATGTTTGCCACACCTGAAAAATATGTCGAAGCCCAAAGAAAACTTTGGGAAGGCTATATCGAAATTTGGAATCAAAGTGTTCAAGACAATATAAAACGCATGAATGGTGAGGAATTACCAAAATTCCCCGATAAAAGATTTCAGGCACATGAATGGGATCAAAACCCAATGTTTGACCTTATGCGTCGAACTTATTTGCATACTTCAAATTGGCTTTCGTCTTTGGTTGATAATGTCGAAGGGCTTGATGATTTAACCAAGCGCAAGGCAAATTTTGTAACCAATATGATGGCAAGCGCGTTTTCGCCAGCAAATTTCCTTATGACCAATCCTGTCGCGCTTAAGGAAATGTATGACACAAAGGGACAAAGCGTCATCAAGGGTATCGAAAATCTATCCGATGATTTGGAACGTGGGCGTGGGCGCCTTGCATTGTCACAAACTGATACTTCGGCGTTTAAAGTTGGCGAAAATATTGGTGTTACCCCAGGTAAAGTTATTTATCGCGGTAAATTATTTGAACTTATTCAATATAATCCAACAACCGAAAAAACCTATGAAATACCGCTTTTATTTTTCCCACCTTGGATAAATAAATTCTACATTTTGGATATGCGACAAGATAATTCCATGATTAAATGGATGGTTTCAAAAGGTTATACGGTTTTTGTTGTTTCATGGGTAAACCCTACTGCCGAACTTAAAGATTATTCAATTGAAGATTATATGGTTCAAGGCGTTTTTGAGGCAATTGATGCGGTTCAAAATACCGATAATATCGAAAAAGTGAATTGTGTTGGTTATTGCATTGGCGGAACATTACTTGCCACATCTTTGGCCTATATGGCGCAAATTGGTGATAAGCGCATTAATGCGGCAACCTTCTTTGCATCACAACAAGATTTTGTTGAAGCGGGTGATTTAAAAATCTTTACCGATGATGCTGCTTTCCATTATATTCGCGAAGAAATGAAGGCCGAAGGTGGGGTTTTGGATTCTGCAATTATGGCGGATACTTTCAATGCCCTTCGTCCTAATGATTTGATTTGGTCATTTGTTATCAATAATTATTTGATGGGCAAAAACCCGAAACCATTTGACTTATTATTCTGGAATTCCGATCAAACCAGAATGCCAGAGGCTTTACACACTTTCTATCTTGATAAATATTATCGCCAAAATCTTTTCTCACAAGGAAAATTAGAAATCAAAGGTAAGACTTTGAATATAGGCGATATTAAGATACCAATATATATGCAATCTTCCAAAGAAGACCATATTGCACCATATCGTTCAATCTATCGCGGCGCGCGTTTATTTGGTGGTGATGTTCGTATGATTTTGGCAGGTTCGGGCCATATTGCGGGGGTTATAAATCACCCCGATGCCAATAAATACCAACATTGGCTTCCGACAAAAGATAAAAAACTTCCTGAAAAAGTTGAAGATTGGCAAAATAGCCTTGAAGAACATAAAGGCTCTTGGTGGAATGATTGGGATGGATGGCTATCCAAACGCTCTGGCAAAATGGTGAAAGCGCGCAAACCTGGAAGCGGCGATTTACCACCGATTTGCGATGCGCCTGGGGAATATGTGAAGAAATAGCAAAAGCCCACCCTCGGCCTTCGGCCTCACTCAGGCTTTTGAATTAAGCGGACTAAAAAATTCAAAAAGCGTCGTTTTTGAATTTTTTAGACTTCTTTATTTTTATTTCGCTAACATTTTTACTTGTTCGGCGGCATCAATCCCCAATGCCGTAAGCGCCGTTGTGATAATTCCACCTGCGTTAAGGCCGGCTTCTTCGTATTGAAGTTCGGGTTTGTTGTGGTCTTGGAAAATGTCTGGTAGGTGCATTGTGCGCACTTTTAGGCCGTTTTCCAAAAGCCCTGCGCCCGCCATATATTGCAAAACAAATGCGCCAAAGCCGCCCATTGCGCCTTCTTCGATTGTTATCAAAACTTCATGATTTTTGGCAAGTTGTTTGATTAAATCTGTATCAAGTGGCTTTGCAAATCTTGCATCGGCAATTGTTGTTGAAAGGCCAAGTGCGCCCAATCTTTGCGCCGCAATCTTTGCTTCTTCAAGGCGTGTGCCAAATGATAGGATTGCGATTTTTGAACCTTCAGAAATAATACGACCTTTGCCAATTTCCAATGGTGTAAGAATTTGTGGCATATCAACGCCGAAACCATCACCGCGCGGATATCTAAACGCACTTGGGCAATCATCAATTGCATTAGCAGTTGCGGTCATAAGCGCAAGTTCGGCTTCATCGGCGGCAGCCATCAAAATCATATTTGGCAATGCACCCATAAAACCAATATCAAACGAACCCGCATGGGTTGCACCATCAGCACCAACAAGCCCTGCCCTATCCATTGCAAATCTTACGGGAAGTTTTTGTAATGCAACATCATGCACAACTTGGTCATAACCGCGCTGCAAGAAGGTTGAATAGATTGCGCAAAATGGTTTCATGCCATCGGCTGCCATGCCTGCTGCGAATGTAACCGCATGCTGTTCGGCAATACCAACATCAAACATACGCGCAGGGTGATGACGCGCAAAAATATCCATACCAGTGCCAGATGGCATCGCAGCAGTTATACCAACAATTCGTTCATCATCATGTGCAAGGCGCGCCAAAGTTTCGCCAAAAACCTTTGTATATGATGGCGCGTTTGAAATTGCTTTTGATTGTTCGCCAGTGATTACATTGAATTTTTGCACGCCATGATATTTATCGGCGGCATTTTCGGCGGGCGCATAGCCCTTACCTTTTTGGGTAACACAATGAATTAATACAGGTTTATTTGAAATATTTTTGGCATTTTCCAAAACTTCAAGCAAAACATCCATATCATGCCCATCAATTGGGCCGATATAATAAAAGCCAAGTTCTTCAAATAATGTTCCGCCCGTTGCCATGCCGCGTGCAAATTCTTCGGCTTTTTTTGCGGCATTTTTCATCGGCTCTGGCAATACACTTGCCATTTGTTTGCCAACTTTACGAAGGGTTTGATAACCACCACCCGAAACCAATTTTGCCAAATAGTTCGACATTGAACCAACAGGCGGCGCAATCGACATATCATTATCATTCAAAATAACCGTCAATTGACCAGTGGTTTCAGCGGCCTTATTCATCGCCTCATAAGCCATGCCCGCAGTTATTGAACCATCGCCAATTACCGCAACAACCTTATTTTCTTTGCCAATTTGATCACGTGCCGCACAAAAACCAAGTGCCGCAGAAATAGAAGTTGATGCATGTGCCGTCCCAAACGGATCATATTCACTTTCAGAGCGTTTGGTAAAACCCGATAGACCACCGCCTTGGCGCAATGTCTTCATTCTATCACGGCGACCTGTAAGGATTTTATGGGGATATGCCTGATGCCCGACATCCCAAATAATAATATCATCAGGCGTATTAAAAACATTATGCAAAGCAACCGTAAGCTCAACCACGCCAAGCCCTGCCCCCAAATGACCACCAGTTTGCGAAACCACATCAATAGTTTCAAGGCGTAATTCATCGGCAATTTGCTGTAATTCTTTTGAATTATAGGTTTTTAAATCGCGTGGAAAGTGAATTTTATCTAACATTGGGGTGTCTGGCATTTTTTTACCTTATGATTGCCGAACTTCTATTTTATCTATTAAATCTGCCAATATTTCTGCTTTAGAGCCAAAAATACGCAAATGTCCCTTTGCCTGCGCGCAAAGGATTTTCACCCTTTCCTTGGCAGGTTCAAGCCCTAATAAGCTAACGAATGTGGCTTTTCCATGGTTTGCATCTTTATTTACTGCTTTACCAACCTTTTTCTCATCACCAATTGCATCCAAAATGTCATCGGTAATTTGGAATGCAAGACCAAAATCATGGGCAAAGCCAATTAATGAATGGGTTGCATCATGCCCTGCGCGCCCCAAAATTGCGCCTGCTTCAACTGCATATTGGAAAAGGCCACCTGTTTTTAGGCGCTGCATACGGGTTACGGCTGCGATATCATCGCCCAGATTTTGGGCATACATATCCATCATTTGCCCGCCAACCATGCCCTTTGCACCTGCGGCATGCGCAAGCTTTGAAATAAGTGAAACCCGAATATGTGGATCCATATGGGTTTGCTCATCTGAAATAATATCAAAGGCAAGCGTTAAAAGTGCATCACCTGCAAGGAGTGCAATCGCTTCATTATAGGCTTTATGGGTTGTTGGTTGCCCACGG
Organism: Hyphomonadaceae bacterium; assembly: GCA_027492515.1. GTDB lineage: Bacteria > Pseudomonadota > Alphaproteobacteria > Caulobacterales > Aquidulcibacteraceae > Pseudaquidulcibacter. Next base: position 8,568 of record JAPUEP010000116.1, on the reverse strand, counting down.
CGCAAATCATCATTATCCATACATGGCAAATCGTCATGCACCAAAGAATAGCAATGAACACATTCAAGCGCCGCGCCAACCCGCATAAGTGCGCGTTCATCCACATCAAAAAGCCGCCCAGTTTGCAAAACCAAAAATGACCTTAAACATTTGCCATTTCCAAGTGCAGCATAACGCATTGCACTCATAAGTTCGGCCTCTGGCCCTTGAACAGCGGGCAATAAGGCATCAAGTGCAACCGTAATACGGTCGGCATTTTCGCTAAGAAGTGTATCTAATTGCGCATTAAGTGGCATATATTAGCTTCCTTGGTCAAAGGTTTCAGCTTTAATGCCGTTTTGGGTTTCAACAATTTGATCAACCCGCATTTGCGCCGCTTTAAGCATATTTTCACAATGCGCCTTTAATGCGGCACCACGTTCGAAAAAGTTAATCGACGCTTCTAATGGAACGTCACCTGCCTCTAATTTACGCGTTAAATCTTCAAGTTCTTTAAGCGCTTGTTCAAAACTTAATTTGGAAATATCGTCTGATTTTATTTCTTCTGAATGACTCATAAAATTGCTCCAAATTCTATTTAGACGCCATTCAATTCATGAGCAACTAATCTTACATGTTTTTGTAAAATGCAGGCAGTTAATCGTGTTTTTGATAAATACGATATGACCAATGCCAATCGCCACCGTCTTCAACGCATTTATAGCCCAATAATTTCAAATATGGGCGCATCATACGATTGAACCAGCCATGCGCAAAAAGTGCAATTGTCCCGTGCTCATCGGCCAAATTTGCCAATTTACCTGCCGCATTTTGGGCGCGTAATTTTGCTTCATCATGGCTTTCCGCGCCAAGATTAAGACCAACAAACCATGTGCAACGCGAAACAAAACCCCAAATTTTCGGCCTAAATTTAATAAAATCAGGTAGTGGTGGTGGCGGCAATGGCGCTTCTATGAAAATTTCATCAATTTTAATCTCACGCTCACCTGCAACGGCAATTGCGGTTTCATGGGCGCGGCGCAATGGGCTTGAGATTATAAATTTAGTTTTTGCAACCGCATTAAGTAATTTACGCGGCGGCTTTTGGCCTTCTGCAAGGCCACCTTCATCATATAAATGCCACCAATTTTTATAACCTTCGGAAGTTAGCCAAACTTTGCGGCTAAGCGCGGGTTTTCCGTGGCGACCAATTAAAATAGTTTTCACACCAGACTTTGCCGGCACATGCAGTGTTTTTGAAGCTATTTCAGAATCTTTTATTTGGGGATTCGTCATTTTATAATTCAAAACCTGCGCATTTTTAAATTGTGACATCTGTGTCATTGCTCATAAAATTGTTTAGTCAAACATTTTATAAAAAGCAAATGACACAATTTTGTGAATTCGAACAAATACCATTCTTATATTAAGAATGAAATATGCAAAATCATATTAAGAATATTAAATTCCAATCATCGAAAGCATATCGCGTAATTCTTGACGCGCAGCAACATGACTTATGGACATTGTAATTTCTGGGATTTTTGCTTCTAAATCCAATAAAGTAAGGCCCATTGGATATAATTCGCGAAAAATTACCCGCTCTGAAAGGCCAGGAACAATTTTGAACCCAAGGCGTTTTGAAATCGAATCCAATGCATCACCAACTTTGCGTTTATTGCGCGCCTCAACAGTTGAAAGCCTATTACGCAATATAAACCATTCAAGGTGTTTTTTATGCTGCATCGCCTTGTTTTTACGCGCTTCCCATATTTGATTTGCGTAAAAATTAAGCCCAGTCACCTCACCGCTTACGGGATCAATTTTGGCAAGAAGGTCAAAATCAACAAATGAATCATTCATTGGGGTAATTATTTTATCAGCAAGACCATGTGCAATACGTGATGCAGTGGAATTTGCGCCCGGTGTATCAATTATTAGATAATCATGGGTTGAAACCGCTTCTTCGATTACATTTTTGATAAATTCCTCATCCTCGATTTTGCTTTCATCAAGTTTGAACATATCAGGTTGCGGCAATGGAAGATTTTTCGCCTCCGACCATTTTTGACGATTTTCTAAAAAGTGTGCAAAACTTTGCTGCCTAATATCTAAATCAAGCACTGCAACATTGTGCCCCGCTTTAAGGGCAGCAATTGCGACATGTACCGAGATTGTTGATTTACCTGCGCCGCCTTTTTCATTGCCTATTGTTATAATTTGCGTCAAAATTGTCCCCATTATAGCTTGATATTATGATTATCAGAATCACTATAAAGCTAATTTGCGAAACTATTTGTGTGCGCGCAAGGAACATGAACACTTAGCGGCAGATTTTTTTGACGAACCTGTCTTTACCCTTTTGACTGGCTTTGTCGCTTTTTTTTCTGGCTTTGGTTTTTCTATTTCATAATTGATTGGCAAATTTTTTGCGGCCTCATGCGGCATTTACATATTTTGCGCACTTAAAAATTTTGGATTATTTACCTATACACCATCGCTTGTAATTGTTATTGGGCGATTTTGCGGCTCATAAGAAATTTTTGAACCCGGCCAAACAGGGCGCGGCTTGAATGCGCGCGAATTTGGATCTTGTTGGCTTTGTTGTTCTTGATATTCTTCTTTATATTGTGGGGCATTCGGAAGGGTTTCAAGTTTGCGCGATAATTCAAATAATTGATCACGCGCGGGCTTTACCCATTCAGGGTCAGATGCATTGGCACGCGCCAATTTATCAGTAACATTTTTTAAAACCACATCGGTTGGTTGATTTTTCCTATCCTTATCAACCCATGGCAAATTATTTGCCAAAGCCTGTGGGGCATCGTGAATAATTGCGGTTTTTGTATCTTGATAAATCGCCTTTATTGGGCCGCGATTTGCCATATATTCAGGCGACGTGTTTTCGTGCGCACGAAGCGGCGGCTTTTCACTTCTTACAAAAATATTGTTTTTTGAAGCTCTATCTTTTTTTCCAAATGAGAATAGAGATTTTTTTTTGACATCAGTTTGTCCATTAGAAGAATTTACAATTCCATGCCCTATTGGCTTAATTTCATTTGATATTTTGGGGTTGGAATTTTCAACAGGTTTTTCAATTATTGTAATTTGTTGTGGTAAAATTTCGGGTTGTGGTGGCAACACCTGTTTGGTTTCAATTGTTTTTGGCGCCTCGGATTGTTTTTCTTGTTCTATTGGCGGCGCTTTAATTGGGGTATCATAAATTATTGTTGTTACCCTATTACCTTCAATATTCGCTTTATTCTGTGCGCTTTGCGCACTTGTGAACGAGCCAAATGATTGCGCATTTGCGCCATTCACACAAACAAAAGAGGCGATAATAAATAAAGACGGGGCAATGATTTTGTATTTCATGCCCCGATTTTAAATCAATAGGGTAAATGATGGCTTAAACTTTTTGCCGTGCGCGATGTTCTTCTTTTATCATTTTCGAAGTTTTGCGGCTATTATCAGGTGTCCATCCCGGTGGACCAAACATAAAATTTTTAGCACTTGAAATGCCTTTAGATTTTATATCTTTAAAAATCCCAATCCATTCGTGAAAACCAATAATGAATGGGTTAAATGTTCCAAGATTTGAAACAATACCATATTTTGGTTTTTCGGTTTCGGTAATGAAAGTGCCAAAGATTTTATCCCAAATAATCAATACACCGGCGTAATTTTTGTCTAAATATTCGGGATTTGTGGCGTGGTGAACGCGGTGATGGCTTGGGGTGTTAAACACTGCCTCAAACCATTTTGGCATTTTATCGATTGCCTCTGTATGTATCCAAAATTGATATACAAGGCTTAGACCTTGGAAAAAGAATATTATTGATGGGTGAATGCCCAAAAATGCCAATGGCGTCCAAAATAAAAAGCCAAGCGCCAAATTCCCCGTCCAAGTCTGTCTTAAAGCGGTTGATAAATTATAATGCTGACTTGAATGGTGAATTACGTGCGAGGCCCAAAAAAAGCGCACTTCATGCCCAATTCGATGCACCCAATAATAAGTTAAATCTTCAAGGAAGAAACAGGCGATAAAAACAGGTAAAGAAACGCCAATATCAAACAATCTATGCTGATAGGCGAAAATCAATGTCGCAACTATTAAGCCATGCATGATTATCGAAACCACCTGATTACCAAGCCCCATAGCAAGTGATGCCATTGTATCCTTGGTTTCATAAGAAACTTTTTTATTCCAGCGCGAATAAAGCATTTCCCCAATCACTGAAATTGCAAAAAGCGGAACCGCCCATTCAACAGGGTCAGGTAAATGTAATGGAATAAATTCTTTCATTTATGCCCCCGCTTTGTTCAACACACCCGCAAAATCGGGAAATGTGACATCGTTGAAAATTATTTTGGTTTGATTTTCATTATTGGAAATTTGGGTTTCATTTATAGCGCGAATTGCAAATTCATCACCCATTGATTTTGCGAAAAATAATTCGCCATTTTTTCCTTTTACATTTTTACCCTTTATAAGGGCAAATTGACCGTTTTCACTTATTAAAATTTCATGTAAAACAAAATCAGGTGACGCAGCAATTATAAGACCAGATAAATCATCATAATTATTGATTTTACGAATTTTATTTTGCCCAAGCGCATATGATGCAATTCCAATTGCACCAACCGCCGCAAAACCCATAATTAACGAGCCTAAATTTGCCATTTTAACCCAATTTCACAAGAATATCGCCAAGTTTGGTTTGTGCATTCAAACTTGCACTCATTTCAATAATTTCGCCATCCATTTGGGCGCAAAGTGAATGTTCCATTTTCATTGCCTCAAGCACCACAATCACCTGCCCTTTTTTGACTTTGTCACCTATTTTATTGTTTATAGCAACAATTTTCCCCGGAAGATTTGCCACAATCTCATCATTATGCGCGCTTGCGGTTTCTTTTCCAAAGTGATTTGGTTTTTCGAATTGATAATGTTCGCCATCAACGAACAGGCTGGTTGAATTTTCGTTGATTATTATATCAACACTTTGACCATTAAAATTAATTCCATCGTGGAAATAGAAAACATTATCTGGACCATCAAAATATTTTTTGAAATCGGCTTTTTTGATAGAAAAACTATTTCCACTATTATTGGATACGCTTAATTCATCGCCTTTACTTATAACTTCAACTTGTTGAATTATTTCGTTAATTTTAAAAATAGATTTGAAAGGCGTGTTTGCATTCACACGAAAATTACCAAAATTTTTGAATGAAATATTGTTCAAAACTGAATAATGATAATTTGCCATGGCGGCCATGCCAATTATTTCAATATTTTCAATTGATGGGCGCTTTAAAGCATCAATATTTTCATCAATAATTGCGGTATAAAGATTGGCGTCTTCAAAATCTTCCAAATCTAAAATACGTTTTACAAAACCGCCATTATTGGCAAAACCACGATAATTTGCGCCAATTAATCGTGATTTTAATTCATCAATCGCGCTTTCCCGCGTGTAGCCCCAGCATATCACCTTTTCGATAAGTGAATCATAATTTGATGGGATAATGTCACCCTGTTCAAAGCCATAATCAACGCGAACCCCGATATTATCAATATCATCACGATAAAACCGACCAGAACTTGGCATGAAATTATTATTTGGATCCTCGGCGACAATTCGCGCCTCAATGGCATGGCCTTGGTATTTGATTTCATCTTGTGAAAGCGGAAGTTTCTCGCCATTTGCCACACGAATTTGCCATTCAACCAAATCAAGGTCGGTTATCAATTCCGTAACGGGATGTTCAACTTGAAGGCGTGTATTCATTTCCAAAAACCAGAAGCCATCAAGTTTTGGAATTCCATTGCCATCAACGATAAATTCGATTGTTCCCGCGCCTTGATATTTAACCTGTTTTGCAAGTTTGCAGGCGGCATCAAACATTGCATTGCGCACATCTTGCGGTAAATTTGGCGCGGGTGCTTCTTCAATAAGTTTTTGGCGGCGGCGTTGCACCGAACAATCACGTTCAAATAAATGAACAACATTACCATGCATATCGCCAAAAACCTGCACCTCAATATGACGCGGCTTTAAAACCAATTTTTCAAGCATTACGCGATCATCATTAAAGGCAGACTTTGCCTCGCGTTTAGCGCTTTCAAGGGCTTTTTCAAAGCCTTCAATATCATCAACTTGTCGAATACCGCGCCCACCACCGCCCGCGATTGCTTTAATCAAAAGTGGGAAGCCAATTTTTTGGGCTTCATTTTTCAAATGCGCCAATTCTTGATTTTCGCCCATATACCCCGGTAAAACAGGAACATTTGCCGAAATTGCAATTTGTTTGGCACTATCCTTTAAGCCCATTGCCTCAATCGCATCGGGGCTTGCGCCAATGAAAGTAATTCCATTTTCTGCGCAAGTTTTTGCAAAAACTGGGTTTTCCGATAAAAAGCCATATCCGGGGTGGATTGCCTGTGCACCCGATTTTTTGGCAATTTCGATGATTTTTTCAATGTTCAAATATGTGCTTTGGGCATCAACACCATCAAGCGGATATGCAGCATCCGCAAGCCGAACAAAACGCGCATTCTCATCGACATCCGAATAAATCGCAATGGTTTTTATGCCCATTTTCTTGGCGGTTTTTATTATTCGACATGCGATTTCGCCGCGATTGGCGATTAAAATTGTTTCAAACATTGAGCCTCCCAACTCATGCGTTATTTTGCAACCCACGATGGTTTTCGTTTTTCTAAGAATGCGTGCAAACCTTCTTTGCCATCCACACTTGCACGGGCATGGGCAATTACTTTTGCGGTTTCTTTGATTAGATGGTGGTCAATTGGCCTATCTTTGACCAATTCAATTGTCTCTTTAGTTTTTGCCACAGCGGCAGGTGAAACACAGAATGCCAAATCGGCAATACGCTCTTCACGCTTTGCAAAATCGGCTTCATCAAGGGCGATTTCATTGATAAGGCCAATTTCTTTAGCAGTATGGGCATCAAATGGCATTGCGGTCGTAAAGAAAGCGCGCGCATTTCGTGCACCAATCGCCTCAACCACATAAGGTGAAATAGTTGCAGGAACCAAACCAAGGCGAGTTTCAGAAAAACAAAAATGCGATTTTTCGGTTGCAATCGCATAATCACAGGCCGCAATAAGCCCAAGCCCGCCGCCATAAGCACCATTTTCCACCAATGCCACAGTAATTTGTGGCAAAGTATAAAGTGCATGAAGCATATTTGCCAAATCCATTGCATCGGCTTCATTATCCTCAAGATCATGGCGCGCTTGGCGTTCCATCCAACCTAAATCGGCACCGGCGCAAAAATGATGGCCCGCACCTTTTATGAAAACAATGCGAATGTTTTCATTGGCGCGGATTGTTTCGAATGTATCACTTAAGGCGGCAATCATAATTTCATCAAATGCATTGCGTTTTTCAGGGCGATTTAGCACCACAAAAGCCACGCCTTCTTCGGTAAGATTTAATAATACGGGTTGTTGTTCTTCCATTTTCGTGCCCTTTTTGTTTTTTATATCTTACGCCTGTTTTTGGTTTTAAAAAGTGAATTTTGTGCGACCATTTCGCCTACATTCTAAACACGCCAAAATTAGGTTCAGGGATTGGCGAATTTGCAATTACAGATAATGAAAGCGCTAAAACCGCCCGCGTATCTTTGGGGTCAATAATGCCATCATCCCAAATTCTTGCGGTTGAATAATATGGATTGCCTTCTTGTTCGTATTTTTCGCGAATTGGGGCTTTGAATTTTTCTTCGTCTTCTTTTGACCATTCTTGCCCAGTGCGGTCAAAATTATCACGCTTAACGGTTGCAAGAACACTTGCCGCCTGTTCGCCCCCCATAACTGATGTGCGTGCATTAGGCCAAAGGAACATAAAGCGCGGGCTATAAGAGCGGCCACACATCGCATAATTGCCCGCGCCATAAGAACCACCAATCACAAGTGTGATTTTCGGCACATTTGCGGTTGCAACGGCGGTAACAAGTTTTGCGCCATCCTTGGCTATACCGCCCGCCTCATAATCCCGACCAACCATAAAGCCAGAAATGTTTTGTAAGAATAAAAGCGGAATTTTGCGCTTGCAGGCAAGTTCGATGAAATGCGCACCTTTTAACGCGCTTTGCGAAAATAAAATCCCATTATTGGCAATAATTGCCACGGGCCAACCATCAATATGGGCAAAACCACAAACAAGGGTTTCGCCATAAAGTGGTTTAAATTCATGGAATTCAGAATTATCAACAATGCGCCCAATAATTTCACGAACATCATATGGGGTGCGTAAATCTGATGGGATTATTGAATAGATTTCACTTTCATCCAATTGCGGCTGTTTTGGTTCTTGGCGCGTGATATATTTTTCATCGCCTTGTTTCAGGGTTTTTACGATTTCGCGAACAATTTCCAATGCATGATTGTCATTTTGGGCATAGTGGTCGGCAACACCCGATTTTTTGGCATGAACATCGGCGCCGCCCAAATCTTCGGCAGATACATCTTCGCCTGTTGCCGCCTTCACAAGTGGTGGCCCACCAAGGAAAATTGTGCCCTGATTTTTAACAATAATGCTTTCATCCGACATGGCA
>JAPUEP010000115.1:8645-17236 GCA_027492515.1 Hyphomonadaceae bacterium | reverse complement strand
TGTGTTTTCGTCAAATGGGTTTTTGCCCGTTAATTCATAAATTTTATACCATGCTAAAACCGCGGCAATTACAGGCCCCGGAATTGGCAATCCATGAAACCACCGAGAAACAGAGGATCTATCAACCCCAAGATGCTCAGATAATCGTGACATCCAGCCGCGTTCACCGAACAAAAGTATTGATGTTTTCCGTAATTCCTCGGCGGTCATTTATATTTCCGCCATTGAATTTAGGTTTTCATATTCACGAATATAATCAAGTATTGCTTCACTAAATCCATCAATATGGTTCCATTTCCCATAGCCAATCCCGTTTTTATTGCTTGCAATATTAATAACATATGCAAGTTTGGCTTTGGGGTCAGGGACTTGGTCGGCGCTTTGTTCGTCGGTAATAACAATCAATCTATCGTGTTTGATTTTATTAACTTTCTCAACGGCCGTGCCTAAATATGTTCCGTGATTTGGCTGAGAATTGATGATTGCATCAACACCTGCCATGCCAATTCGCCTTGGAACTTCTTTGGTAATTTCTGAGAAGCTAAAGACGCGAACATCGCCAGGAATAATGGACGCAAGAGTTGCCGCAGCATCAAGCCTTGTAAGGTCTGATTTTGCAGACAATCTTGTCTTCATCGATCCTGAAACGTCGACAAGAACAATGGTTTTACCTTCTAAAATTGGCTTTTCAAGAATTGCTTCTTGTAATGCCATATCTAAATAAGGCTCATACATTGGTGCGGCCCGCGCGGCGGCAACATAACGAAATGGCAAAACCATTTGCGCACCTTTTCGTGCGATAATCGCGTTTTGCACTATTTCATTATCTACATCAGCATTTTGCATATTACGTAGATTTCGCAATAATGCCAAATAACCAAGTTTACCTTCGTTTATTAAGCGCGTGAAACTTTCACCCTTGTTCGCATCGACTAATTGCTTCCAAATTTGTGCTTGCTCATCGTCCTTTGGTTTAGCGTGGCATAGAAATAAAATATCACGCAGCTTAATTGCATTTGCTCTATTATATTTTGCCAATTGATATGCATCAAATTTTGTGAAAGCCCGCGCAAGTCCAAGTTTTAATTGCTTAGACAAAGGGCGCTTTCCATTTTTAAAATATAACGCAAGTAATTCAGATAATTCGTCTACACGAATTATAACGCTATTAATCGTATCACTAACTAAATTACCTTTTCCATGTTTTACCAAAGCGCATATAAGCAATAATGAAACGTGGCGAAGTTTGAATTTTGTGCGTGCTTCAATTGCAAGATTTGCAAGAAATTCTGGTGCCACTTGTTCCGCAAGATATTCTATGCGTTGTGCAATTATCTGCCCATCTTCATAGAATTCATCTTCCCATAATAAACATGACAAAACAGAACGTCTTAATTGTTGTTCTGCATTAAGTTTTAAGGCAATTGCCCCTTCGTATGTAACATCAGGGCGCTTTTGAAAAATATTGAACCTCATTGGTATCACCTTTTTCATAAAGGTGGTTTAAGCCACCCATAGATGAATAATTACAATTCAACCATATGCCCAGCATGGGTAGACAGCATCGTAATTGTGGGGGTTAGGGATTTTGTAAACACAAAATCAGATTAAAAAATGGCATTAATGCCGGCGGAAAATGATTAAGGGAACATTCAAAATGATTAGCCCCCTTTGAAAAAGCTTCATTAGGGATTGGGATTCGAACCCAATGGATTAATTCCATTCAACCAGACGAAGAAAATCATTTCTATCACCACTTAATCAAACAAATAACAGCAATGGTTATTTAATATTTAAGTCAAAAGGGAACAAACGAAATCGATATTCAGTGCTCTACCTAACTGAGCTACGGATAAATCCGATGGGATTCGAACCCACGACACCTGCGTCCAATGCGATGTAATCGATTTCTACGCCACTTTTGACCCCTTGCTTTCACAAGGTAAGCGGCTGATAAAATTAAATGTTGCATAATGCAACAAAAAAATCATAAAATTTCTAATTATGGTAAAAAAAGTGCCATAATTGCCACAGTCCAAAGCCAACAAATAAAACGCACGAAATATATCTTACGGTTTTAAGCGGGATTTTGGTTAGTATGGTTTCGCCAAAAATTACGGCGGGTACATTGGCAATCATCATTCCCAATGTTGTTCCTGCTACTACTTGCCATAAAGGTTTTAAATCAGCGCCCAAAGTAATTGTTGCCAATTGGGTTTTATCGCCCATTTCCGCCATAAAGAAGGCGATTAATGTAGTTATGAATGCGCCATATTTTGGTTCTTGGTCTTCATCAGGCTCATCATCGGGAATTAATATCCAAAGCCCGATTGCGATAAAGGCAATTGCCGCAATTAAATTTACCCAAAAACTTGCCGCAAATCCCGCTATAAAACTTCCTAAAAATGCCGCTAATGCATGATTAAATAGTGTTGCAATCAAAATGCCCCAAAATAATGGCCAGAATTTACGAAAGCGTGCCGCCAATATTATTGATAATAATTGGGTTTTATCGCCAGTTTCAGCAATTGCAACCAAGATAGTAGAATGGAATAAAGCGTCAAACATGAAGCGCTTTGACTATAATTTATGACTTAATGCAATAGCACTTCTGCAACCAGTTTTTATTGCCGCCGATAAAATTGGAAAGGCAAATGCGTTTTGTGCGCCTTCTTCTATCGCTTGGTTTTTATGGGCGATTTCTTCTTCTTTGAATTTGATAATGGTTTGTTTTAAATCGCCATCATCAATTTTATCTTCTTGCTCTTGGTAATGGTTTTCAATTACTTCTTCGACCGCTTGGGTACAGGCATGGGCAGCATTTATTCCCATTAATGCCGTAGAATAGCCAAGGAATTGCGATAATGGCTTCCATATAGGCTCAAGTAATGTGGGGGCAATTCCACGCTCTAATAAGATTTTATCAAAGCTTGCTTTGTGGGTAATTTCTTCTTGTTATTGATGGGCCAAAATACGGGTGATTTTGCCGTCATTTTGCGCGGCATTAAAGACTTTTAATTGTGCTTTATAAATTTCAACCGCCGCCATTTCACCTGCATGGTCAACCCGAAGCATTTGTGATAATTCGCTATTTTGCGAATTAATTGATGTTCCAGGGCGTGGCGGGCGCGGTTTACGCATTATGCTTCTTCCTTGCTTTCGCTAAAAGAATTGGCGCCAGTATCGCCGCGAAGCGCGCAAATGCATGACCAAGTTGCAAGCAAGATAGACAAAATCATATTATAATTTGCCATCGAAAGCCCAAACATAGACCATGCAATTTGATCACATTTCGGCACGCTCATAGGTTTTGAAAGCGCCGCCATCAAATCATCTGAAACCTTTACATTCGCTGCACCAGAGCATTCAGGAAGGCCATTCCACCAATGTAATTCCACGCCTGAATGAAAACCTGCAACCGCGGCACCCGCCAAAAAAATCACCGCAAGCAATGCATCAAGCGCACGCGCCATTGACGCATTATCAAAGAAATGGCGCAATATTACTGCCACGGCACTAACACCAAGTGCCACCCAATAAACTTCGCGCTGATGCAAACAAAGCGGGCAGGGGTATAATTTCATAAATATTTCAAATGCATGCGCCGCAGCAAGCATGAAAATAGAAATTGCACCCGCGAACCAAGGCCACTTATCTTGTAAAATGCCAATTTTTCTCAACATGTTTTCATTGATATATAACATAATTTATTTATACAATAGTTTGTTGTAAAAGTTGCGCATAATTTAGAATTTTTTGGCGCGTCACGTAGTCGCGATTTATACCAAATAATTCACGCTGTAATTCATGCGCAATTTGTTATTGATAATTGCGCAATAAATTTGTAACACACGCAAACCAATCACAAAGTTTTTATGTGCCTCTGTGGTGAAATTGGTAGACGCGCTCGACTCAAAATCTAGTATCTAAAGAGGTGCCAGTTCGAGTCTGGCCAGAGGCACAATTTCCTTTATCTCACGCTTATGTTCGCGGCACTCGCTTATCGCTCGTGCTATTCGCTCACCGCTCCGATGGGGCGGCGCACTTGCGCCGACGCGCCGCTTGGCGCGTATCTCACTTTGCCACCTTCGCGCTTCGCGCTCACTCAGCAAAGTGTTTTCAAGTTGACAATAAAAATCAAAAAGCGTGGTTTTTGCTTTTTATTGACATTCTTTTGCATGCCGCCCCGATGCTTCGCTTGGCACGTTTGTTTTACACCTCATTCTAAATTTTCATTGCATACCGCATATGGGGTATGTGGGAAAAGGTGAAATCAATAATAATTGCGATATTGTTGTTTTGCTTAATTGGCAAAATATCGTGAGGTTAAAATGCGGGAATTTCGATTTATATTGGTTTTTGCGCTTGGTTTTGGTTTTGGTTTTGCTAATTCTGTTATAGCGCAGGATTTGTCAAAGAATAAAATCAAAAAGAATAATGTTGTAAAGCAACAGACAATGCCTGTTATTGTTGATTTTGGCGATAAAAAACCTGAACCAAAGCCAGTAACAAAAGAAGGTGAAAGCGATAATTGGCGTCCGCCACCAATTCCACCATTAAAAGATGCATCAAAGGTTCAAACCGAATCTGGTTCCGATGGGTGGCGACCACCGCCAATCCCACCGCTAAAAGATGATGCATCTAAAATTCAATCTGAATCTGGTTCGGATGGATGGCGTCCACCGCCGATACCGCCTTTGAAAAATTAATCAGGGAAATATCAATGAAAAAAACAATTATAGTAAGCCTAGTGGCTTTAATGTTTGTTGGCGCTTGTTCAAAGAAGGCTGAAAATCAAATTTCAAAAGAAGATGTGGCAATTGCAAGCCAAGTTCCATCAACAAATGGCCCACCGCCAAGAAGTGATGGCGGTATTGGCGAGTTTTCAGCCGCCGATGTAACCCGCATTAAAAATGCGCAAGTAATTAATAAAGCAACCGGACAGCCAATGTCACCCGCAGATACAAGCGCATCACCAGAGACTGTGGCAGATTTTAATAAATCTTATCAATTATCCTTGATGGGGCAATGGTCAAAACTTCCAGAGGCTTGTGGCTGGGATAAAGCGCCATTCGCTGATATGAAAAATAAAATCTATGCAGGTAATAAGCTTGATGCAAGTTATGATGATTTTTGGAATAAGGGCGTAATAGAATATCTTGAAAAGGTGCAAAACGGTTATAATTATAAAACCGAGGGCACTTTATGTTCTGATAGCTTTAGAACAAATCTTATCAAAAAACTTGATAAAATTTATAAAGGTGACCTTGGGAATATGGCATCTGATTAATTAATGTTCTTTGCATGACTTTATAGCTTGGAATTGCAGAAAATGTGCCGTAACGTCAGCATTTGCAACAGATTGAATTATTCTCTTACTTGCAAAACTTAATCACATTTCCCAAATATTAAGCAAATCAATGAATATTGAATTGCAAAACATATATGGGAGTTTTTATGGGCCTTTTCGCGAAAATTAAAGAAGAAATAGATTTTGCGCTTTTGGCACGAAAAACAAACGTGTGGATTGAAGAACTTACGCCTACCCATACAAATTTACTTGCCGATGATTGGGAACGTGTTTGTGACCAAAATGGTTCACGAACCGCGATAATTTGCGACAATAAAAAACTTACCTATAGTCAGTTTGATAATCTTGCCAATCGTTATGCAAATTGGGCTTTTGATTCTGGCCTTAGGGCGGGGGATGTGGTTGCAGTTTTCATGCAGAACCACCCCGATTATATTGCATGCTGGTACGGCCTATCGAAAATTGGGATTGTAAGTGCACTAATTAACCAAAATATGATTGGTCAGCAATTAAGCCATTCCGTAATTGTTGCAAAAGCTAAGGCAATCATCGTTGATGACGAATTGGCGCCAGTTTGGGCATCTGTTGCAAATGAATGTCCGGATGTTGCATCATTCCAAAGATTTGGAACCCCTATTGCAGGACTTGGTGATTTGGATAGGGCATTAAACGCGCAAACAACAAGGCGTCCAAACCCTATTCATCGTTCGCGCCTTGTGGGTAAAGATCCATGCCTTTTCCTTTATACTTCAGGAACAACAGGAAGCCCCAAAGCCGCCGTTATAAGCCAATCGCGGGTTCAAGGTATGAGCAGGGTATTCATTGCGGGAACTGGCGCGGGTCGTGACGATGTTGTTTACCTTCCGCTTCCTTTATATCACGGCACTGGTGGTATTTGCGCCGTTGGTTTGGCGCTTAATACTGGCGGCACTTTGGTAATTCGTAAGCGCTTTTCAGCAAGTCAGTTTTGGCCTGATATCGTAAATAATGGCTGTACAATATTTGTATATATTGGTGAGATGTTCCGTTATTTGGTAACGCAAGAACCAAATGAATTTGAAACCAAGCATAAGGTTAAATCATGCTTTGGAAACGGCCTTCGCCCAGAAGTTTGGGACAAAGCCGAAGAAAGATTTAAAATTCCAAAAATCATGGAATTTTACGGCTCAACCGAAGGCAATGTATTCCTTACCAATCTTACCGGTAAAAAGGGCGCAATTGGGCGCAAGCCAAAATATTTGGAAAAGAAAATCAATATTTCACTTGTGAAGTTTGATATTGAAACTGAAATGCCAGTTCGTGATGAAAATGGATTATGCATTTTCTGTGGCCCTGATGAAATTGGCGAGGCGGTCGGAAGCCTTGACCCTAATGATCCACGTGGTCAATTTGATGGTTATGCCAATGATAAAGAGGCAACCAACAAGAAAATCCTTCGCAATGTCAAAGTTGAAGGCGATATGTATTTTCGAACTGGCGATTTAATGCGCCAAGACAAAGCGGGCTATTTCTATTTTGTTGACAGGATTGGCGATACTTTTAGATGGAAATCTGAAAATGTTTCAACGGCTGATGTTGGCGGTGCATTGGGTACTTTTGACGGCATAGAAGAAGCAAATGCCTATGGCGTAAGCGTTCCAAATCATGAAGGCCGTGCGGGTATGGCGGTTTTAGTAATCCCAAAACCAATTGATTTTGACGCATTATTGGCACACTTGAAAGCCCAATTACCAAATTATGCATTGCCATTATTCTTTAGAATTCGCAAAGAAATGGAAACCACGGCAACTTTCAAATATAAAAAAGTTGATTTGGTTCGTGAAGGTTTTGACCCTGAAATGATTGATGATCAAATCTATTGGCTAAATCCGCAATTGCAAAAATATGTTCCGATGTCTGATGAAGATTATGATAATATTGCTGCGGGAAAAGTAAGATTTTAGCTTTTCTTTAATTTTTTGATAACGCAAATTAGTGCATAGCATTTCTATGAACACGGCAATTAGTCATATCGATGATTTTGATTATCTGGATAGGGAAATGTTGGCAAAGGCCAATATTAGCCCGAAAACAGGATTTGCCACTGATTATCTTAATGTTTTCAATGAAGCTGTCATGCTTTTTGGGCTTCTTGCTGATATGCCTGAAATGATTGATGAATTGGTCATTTGGGAACCTTTATCCTATGAGGAGCATTTTAGACGCTCCCACTTTCATGATAAAGAATTGGCAATTGCGGTTTATCATTTGATACCCGATGAACGTAAGATACCATTTGATAATTTATCCCATGAATTAGGCCATATGGTAAAAATCGCCATAAAAGATGCCGAAAAACTAATAAATGAAAATGGCGAACTCGCAGATTATTGCTCTGAAACCTGTTTTGCATTGCAATCGGCAATTATGATGCTTGATGGAATGATACACGGCCGCGCCGCAGAATCTAGTCAAGATGAGGTTGACGCACTCTTTGATTAATTGCCCATTTGGCCTATTGTCATCGAATGAAAACAGATTCGCAAAACAAAATCCAACTTAGTGATTATAAGCCTTATCCTTATTATATTCCAAATCTACAATTAGTTTTTGAACTTGAAAAAGAACGAACAATAGTAAGTTCAAAAATGCGCCTTGAATTAAAATCTGGCTTTGAAGAAAGTGAGAAAATAATTCTAAATGGCGAAGGGTTGGAAATTATTTCTATCACTAGAAATGGCGAAACCTTAAATGAAAATCAATATTCATATAAAGATGATTTACTCATAATTGAGGGTGGCAATAGGGTTGAACTTGCAATCAAGGTTGCAATTAATCCATTGAAAAACACCGCTTTATCAGGTCTTTATGTTTCAAGCGGTCGTTTTTGCACGCAATGTGAGGCCGAAGGCTTCAGAAGAATTACTTTCTGGCCTGATAGGCCAGATGTAATGGCGCATTTTTTCGTGCGTATTCAAGCCGATAAAGAATTATATCCAACACTTTTAGCAAATGGAAACTTGGTAAGCTTTGGTGATTTTGGCGATGGTCGTCATTTTGCTGAATGGGATGATCCTTGGGCAAAGCCATCATATTTATTTGCCCTTGTTGCCGGAAGTTTTGACAAATTAAGCGATAGTTTCACCACAATGAATGGCAATGAGGTTGAGCTTAATATTTATGTTGAACAGGGCGATAGTGAACGCGCAAAATATGCAATGGATTCACTAAAACGTTCGATGAAATGGGATGAAGAAAACTATCTTCGTGAATATGATTTGGATATTTTCAACATTGTTGC
>JAPUEP010000115.1:0-8635 GCA_027492515.1 Hyphomonadaceae bacterium | reverse complement strand
GCGCGATTTTAATGCTGGTGCAATGGAAAACAAGGGGCTTAATATTTTCAATTCATCGCTTTTATTAGCCGATGAAGAAACCGCAACAGATTTAGATTATGCACGTATTGAGGGCGTTGTTGCGCATGAATATTTCCATAATTGGTCGGGCAATCGCGTTACTTGTCGTGATTGGTTTCAATTGTCTTTGAAAGAAGGTTTTACGGTTTATAGGGATCAAGAATTTTCTGCGGATATGCGCTCTCACGCGGTTAATCGTATTCAGAATATTATTGCATTGCGCGCGCGCCAATTTGCCGAAGATAATGGCCCAAATGCCCATAGTGTGCGCCCGCATGAATATGCGGCAATTGATAATTTTTACACTTCAACAATTTATGAAAAAGGTGCTGAGGTAATAAGGGTTGCAAAAAACCTATTGGGGCAAGAAGCATTCCTTGCTGGCGCAATAAATTATTTTGAAAAAAATGATGGAACAGCCGCAACAATTGAAGATTGGCTTGACGCTTTGCGGGAAAGTTCGCAAAATGATTTAGATGGCATTGAAAGATGGTATTCACAAGCGGGAACGCCAATTGTTACGCTTGAAACCCGCTTTGAAAACAATGTCTTAGAATTAAAAATTAGCCAAGAAACTAAGGATACGCCAAATCAAACCAATAAGGATTGGGTACCAATTCCAATTGATTTGGCCTTCTTTGACGAAAATGGAAACCGCCTTATTTTGGATATGGCACAAGGCAAAAAAGCAAATCTAATTTCCCTAAATCACGCAGGGAAAGAATTGATTTTGCGCTTTGAAAATATGCCGAAAAAGCCAATTGTTTCGATAATGCGTGGCTATAGTGCCCCAATTATTTTAGATTCTGACCACACCGATGAAGAATTGGCGGTATTGGCGCAATATGATGATGATTTTTATGTAAAATGGGAAAGCCTTCAAACTATTGCGCGTAAAAATTTGGTTTTTGGGGCGCAAGAAATATCAAATGGAAAAGCATATGTTCCGTCTGATGTTTTGATTAATGCATATGGTAATGCATTGAAAAATGCGCAAAATGACCGCGCTTATGCGGCTTTATTGTTACAATTGCCATCAACCAATGATTTGATGCAAATAATGCAAGATTGTATTCCTGAAAATATTTTTGCCGCGCGCGAAATATTGGCACGGGCGATTTGCGATAAACATAAAAACATTATCGAAGAAATTCATAAATCATATAATCCATCGCAAAAATTTGTTCCTGATGCGGCGGGTGAGGGGCAACGCGCTTTAAATTCGCAATGCTTATATTATTTAAGCTTTGCCCAAAATGGCGCGCAATTTGCCAAAAATGCTTATGATAATTCTACAAATATGACCGATAAAATGGCGGCTTTAAGCGCTTTGTCACGAATTGGCGGTGATGAATTTGCAAATGCTTTGGCAAAATTCAAAGATAGATTTGAAAATAATGCGCTTGTTATGGATAAATATTATTCATTACGTGCAGGTTCGCCAACGGGGAATATTATTTCAAACCTTGAAACATTGTTGAAAGATGATGGCTTTGAAATAACAAATCCAAACCGTGTTCGCGCAATAATTGGGGCTTTTTCAATTAGTAATCCAATCGGGTTTCACCAAAAAGATGGTAAAGGCTATAAAGCGATTTGTGATTTTCTTCTTCAATATGATAAAGTTAATCCATCAGTTGCCGCACGTCTTGCCACCGCTTTTGAGCGTGTAACAAAGGTTGAAAAACCAAGGCGCGATTTAGCCAAACAACATATTGATGCAATATTAGTGCAAGGCGTTTCAAAACAATTGCATGAAATCCTTGGTGGAATAATCAAATCACTTTAGCGATTATTTAAGGGGCGATTTACGCGGGGGCAAGATTGCCTTCACCCAATATTGGGTGAAGAAATATTGCTAAGGTTGGAAGCATTAAAGTAATTTAGCGTCAATTCTTTATATTGACAGCTTTGTTATTTATATTACCAATTGCTGTATTGATTTGCCACTTTGGCTAATATCTTATCCAAGGATTTGGGGTTTGAATAATAATATGGCAAAGCGCGATATACAGGAGAATGGGCAATGGCCTATTGCTGTTACGCTTTTGCTATGCGCGCTTTTTATTGCCGCAATTATTATCAAAGCCAAAAGCGATATTGATCACCAAAAAGCGCGAATTTTTGATAATTCATATTCAAGTGCGCGCCTTATTTCATCTGATATTGATGCTAATCTAATTAGTTTAAAATCAACAATGGCTGCATTCGCGTCACAAAGCGCAACAGAGGCGGCGGGCCGCGCCGCGGCAAGTGATATTGTTGACGTTGTTGCAACTTTTGGCCCAAATGGTGAGATGATTTCATCAACATCAACTGATACAAAATCGGCGACTGCATTGGCTGCTGCTTCGCAACTTGCCAATGATATTGGTTGGGCTGGTGCTGTTGCGCGTGAAGATGGTCATTTCTTTCCTGCAATATCGGTTCGCGATGTAAAAAATCAAACTGCGGTTGCTTTAATCAAAATAAACCCAAGCCCACTTCTAAAGTCAGGGCAGAATATGGTTGTCACTGATAAGGATGGCGCGATTGTATATTCTGCACCCGTTTTAAAGCTACAGGGTTTTAAGAATATTCGTGATGCACTTGGTTTTTCTTCATTGCCAATTGAAAATCAAAATTGGGGGCAATTTGTAAAATCAAATGGCGGCGAACAATATCTTATTGGTGGTAGCCTGAACAAATCAGGTTTTATAGTCTTTATACTTGAAGCGCGCGCCAATGCCGAAGGCGCAATATATAAAACCATGTTGTTTTATGCGCTTCTTGTACTTGGGCCAATACTTGCATTTTTTGGTATTTGGTTTGTTGTTAAAGACCAAGGTCAAAAATCAACCTATGCAGAATTACAAATGCGTGAGGCGGAAAAAAGATTGCGCATTGCAATTGATGGGGCAAAATGTGGTGTTTGGGATTGGAATATTACGGATGATAATGTTTATCTTACAACCCGCCTTGCCAGAAGTTTTGGCCTAAAAGAAGCGGGGCGCTATCCAACCGAAGAATTGCTTAAATGCCTTAGTCCTGATGATAAATTAAGATTAAGATCTGCGCTTCGCGCATGTGTGCAAATTGGTGTGATTGATTTCCATGTTGAGGTTCACCATCCTGATAGTCAAAAAATAAAGCCAGTATTTTTACAATTTCGTGGTCGTTCAATTAATACTAAGGATGATGCGCATCAGGTGCGTATTATTGGCGTTTCGATTGATATTACTGAACAAATGCATACTGATATGCGCGCCAATAACGCCGAAAGAAGATTAAAGGACGCAATAAATAGTTTTGCGGGGCCATTTGCATTGTGGGGACGTGGCGGCGCGCTCATAATGTGGAATGATGCCTTTATGAAAGTGTTTAATATTGATGTTGCTTTGTTGAAAGTTGGCACAAAATACGATGAAATATTTGCCTCTGCATCGCAAAATATTGCTTCAAGGCGCTCTGATAGAAGCGATCCACAGGCACAGGAAATACAATTACAAAATGGTCAATGGCTTCGCTTGATTGAGCGTCAAACCTCTGATGGCGGTATGATTTCACTTGGCCTTGATATTTCGCCACAAAAACAAAGCGAGGATAATGTAAACGAAAACAATAAACGCCTATCAGAAGTTATTGAGGCGCTACGCTCATCAGAGCGTGAGGCGGCAGAGCTTGCAAAACGTTATGAAGTTGAAAAAAGCCGTGCCGAACAAGCTTCTAAATCAAAAGATGCTTTCCTTGCCAATATGAGCCATGAATTAAGAACGCCACTTAATGCAATTATTGGTTTTTCTGATATGATGATGCGCGAAATGTATGGCCCGTTGGGAAATCCAAATTATCGTGAATATATTCGCGATATTAACGAAAGCGGCGTTCATTTACTTGAGCTTATCAATGGCGTTTTAGACATGGCAAAAATTGAAAGCGGAAAATTCAAAATCTATCCGCAAAATATGTCTATGGAAGAAACGATAGAACAGGCAATTCGTATTGTTCGCGTGAAAGCTGAAGAAAAAAATATTAAAATTGAACAAGATATTGAGGGCGATGATTATATTGTTGCCGATGCGCGTGCTGTGCGTCAGATTTTGATTAATTTACTTTCGAATGCAATTAAATTTACCGAAAATGGTGGTCGGGTTTTGGTTCGTACGCGCCGCGATGATTTGAATATAACTATTTCCGTTATTGATAATGGAATTGGTATAAATGGTGAAGATATACCGCGCCTTGCAAAGCCATTTGAACAAGTTGAAAATGAGCATTCACGTCTGAACCAAGGAACCGGCCTTGGCCTTGCTTTATGTAATTCATTTGCCCGTATGCATGGCGGTTCAATGTTAATAACTTCAAAAGTTGGCGTTGGAACAAAAGTAGATGTTATTCTTCCACTTGTTGCAACTCCACATGAAGAAGTTGCGGCCTAAAATAAATAATAAAACGATAAAAATATTCGCCAAATAAAATGTTTTGTTAACATCAAGCGATTAAGAATCACAAGCTAAAGATATATTTAAAACGGTCGAATTATAACAATTCAATCAAATATGGCGAGTGAGTTTATGGTTGAAACAAATCAAAATCAGGATGGCGCAAAACCAGATGAAACCTCTTCATCGTCTGAAGGCTTGCTTGAACAAATTCAAATGTTCATGAGTGAAGAGCAAAAGGCAAGGCTTTACAAAAACAATAACCTACAACAACCTGCAAATTCGCGCCCTGCTATAAGCGCTGTTAAACCTACAATTCCACCAATTTTAAACGATAATTCAAGTGTTAAGCCACCTGAAAAAATTGAAAATATTGCTATTAAAGAAACTGCATTACCTGAACCTAATGTTGCAAATTACGCAGGTGATAGGCGGTCACAAGCGCAAAGCGCAAGTAGGTCAATTGGGCGTGTGACCTGCTGTACTGGTTCAAAAGTTATAATATCTTCAACCACTGATCATGAAAATATGATGGACGAAGAATCTTGGTCAATCGGTCAAATGATTTCAATATCAACGGCGCATGGGCGCGTTGTATGTATGATAACTGAAATGCGCACTGAAATTGGTCATTGGCGTGAAGAGGCAATAAATTCAATAATAATTCTTGCCGATATTTTTGGCGAAGTTAATGAAACTAATCATGGTACATCATTCAAACGCGGTGTTACAAAATTCCCGCCTGTTGGCGCGATTGCACACCGTATTCGCTTTAAAGATCTTGAATGCATTTATGATTTAGGAAACAAGAAATCAATTGATGTTGGAACATTAAGCCAAAACCAACATATTGCCGCATCAGTTGGTGTTGATGATATTCTTGGTCGCCACGTTGCAATTATGGGTACAACAGGTGTTGGTAAATCTTGTGCCGTTGGTCTTGTGGTTTCGCGCGTTATAGAAGCCGAACCAAATCTTAGGGTTGTAATGCTTGATCCGCATGATGAATTTGCAAGTGCATTTGGTGATAAAGCCAATAATTTAGACCAAAACTCACTTGAATTACCCTATTGGCTATTAAATTTTGATGAGTTGATTGATGTTGTATTCAAGGGCAATATCAATGATGATGAAATTGAAATCCTTCAAGAATTTGTTGTTCAAGCAAAGCAAGAACGCCAAGCACAAATGCAATCTGTTGGCACTTCAAATGGTCATAATGGCATAATAGTTGTCGATACGCCTGTTCCATATCGTATGAGCGATGTGATCAAATATATCGAAGAAACTTTAGGGCATTTAGAACCAAAGTTTGGACGCCAAGCACTAAAATCCCTTCGAACACGTCTGGAAATATTAGAAAATAACCCGCGATATAGTTTTATGTTCGCGCGCGGTGGTCGTGAAGAGAATTTTTCAAAAATTATCGGCCATATCTTTAGGTTGCCTGCAAATGGTAAACCAATGACAACAATTAATCTTGCGGGCCTTCCTGGCGAAGTGATTAATTGCGTTGCCGCAGTTATTGCGCGCCTTAGTTTTGATGTTGCCCGTGCAAGCCAAGGTGCGATAAAAGTTTTATTAGTGTGTGAAGAAGCCCATAGATATGTTCCAAAAGAGCGTGAACTTGGCTTTATTCCAACCCGCTTGGCAATTTCAAGAATTGCAAAAGAAGGGCGTAAATATGGATGTTCTGTCGCTATTATTACCCAAAGACCGGGTGAACTTGACCCAACAATCCTTTCGCAATGTTCAACAGTTTTCGCAATGCGCCTTACAAATGATTATGACCAATCAATCATTAAAGCGGCAATTTCAGATTCGTCAGGTTCAATCATAAGCTTCATGTCTGCACTTGATAATCGTGAAGCCATTGCATTTGGTGAGGGTGTTTCTGTGCCAATGCGCCTTAGATTTGATGATCATGATTTGGCAAAATTACGCAATAAAGCACTTGAAAATATTGTTGTGAAAAAACCAAAAAGTGCCGATGAGATTAGCGCTCAAGATCTTGTTGTAAATATTCACGGTATCCAACAACAAATTATCAATAAAGGTGATGCTGTTTCTTCTAATAATATTGGCAATGCAGCTTCATCTGAAAATCCTATTCGCCCTGGAATGATACGTCCAAGCCTTTTGAAAAAAGATGTATTGGAAATTCTTGCCAAGCATGAAAAGCCAGAACCAAAAAAAATCGAATCACCACGTCCAGTCATGCCGGCGGGTAAGCCAACAACAGTTTCAGGAACACAACTTAGAAAAGATTTGTGGTAAAAAATTGCATCCATCTTTATTAATGCAAAGTTAAAGCCCTATTTTACAGGCGATTTCGTTGATTTTATTGATGAAAAGTAAATGCACATTCTTAAAAAAAATAACCTTTCGTTCACCGACACACGCGAAATTATAAAAAAACAAATCAGGAAATACTAATTGCAAACACAAGTTTTCGATAATTTAAAGTTCGAAAACCAAAATAACATCTGCAACTCCCTTGTAAAAATGGCAGGTGTTAATAATGAGCGTCTATGTTGGTCAATGCTTTCAGAAGTAATGAAAGTTATAAATCTATCTAATAGTGATATAATTGAAATTGCAGGTAATGGCGCGGCGTCACATATTGCACTTTTGGCACGTCAATTTCCAACCCTATCATTTGCACTAAATGGTGATCACAAAGAAAATGATGCAAGCCGTATTTTATGGATTTGCGATGAAGATATTTTCACAAGCTCTAATTTTGATATAAATAATTATGATGCAATAATAATTTGCCATCGACCTGAAAATGCACGTAAAATAATTTGTGATTTTGATGGCTTTGCGCGAATTGCCGCAAAACGCGAAATTAATGAAAACCGTGCTTTAAGCGTTTTTGGACGTGGCCTTATGCGTGATTTATTTAAGCCAAGGGTTCGCGGCGAGCTTGCTGCCTAATAATAAAGGGGCAAAATTTGCAAGAAAAGAAACCCAATCTGATATTTAAACTTATTGGTGGTTTGTTTGACCGTGGCCGCGCGATTGTAAATTTTCTTACTTCTAATCCAAAAATCACGACATTTTCATCTTTAATAATCTTCTTGCTTGCATTGCGTTTGATTAATAAGGAACTTAATCAATTTGCGCTTTCGGATATTGCGATTGCGTTTGATGGTGTAAGAATTTCAAATACATTATTGGCAATTTTGGGTGCGATAATTTCCTATGGCGCATTATCATTAAGTGATAGATTTTGTCTTTCAATGCTTGGAAAGCAATTGATAATATGGCGCACGCTTCGTGCATCAATCGCTTCATATTCACTTGCAAAGACATTGGGTTATTCATGGGCCATTGCATCAACAGCCCGTTCAAGGCTTTATTCCCGATGGGGATTAAATAATGCCGAAATTGGCGCATTATCTATGTCAACAGGTGTGGGGGTTCAAATTGGTGCATTAAGCGCGGCGGCAATTGGTCTAATACTTGGTGCACCTGAAATTGCGCGGCATTCGCCATTTAATGCGGGCTTTTGGTGGATATTGGCAATTATTGCAATTATTCCTGCTGCATTATGGTTATATTTTTGTGATTATGGCGGCGCATATATAAAATGGGGAAATGCGAAATTATATAAACCCGAAACAAAAATCGCCGCCAAGCATTTAATCATTCTATTATTCGATAAAATTGGCGCCGCGCTTTGTTTATATATGTTATTGCCCGCGCATGGTGGATGGAATTTCCCTGCGTTCTTGGCGGTGTTTATCTTGGCAGGCCTATTGGGTGCATTATCGGGTGCGCCGGGCGGTCTTGGTGTGTTTGAGGCGGCAATTTTGAAACTTGCACCAAATTCACAAAATATTCCAGGGGCAGCGGTTGCACTTTTGGTTTATCGCTTGATTTATAATATTATCCCACTTGTTGGGGCAACTATTATCCTTGGCCTTCATCATGCAACGCCAGTTGCAAAACCTGCGGCACGGGCGGCAAAGAAGATCGGCTTGGTTGCAATTGATGTTGCACCACAAATTTTAGCGATATTAGTGTTTATCTGCGGCTATTTATTGATTGGCGCGTCAGCACTTCCAAATCCAAGTGCGCGCATGATTAGAATAGAGGCTATATTAGACCCAATATTGATAGAAGCGGCGCATTTCCTATCGGCAATT
>JAPUEP010000114.1 GCA_027492515.1 Hyphomonadaceae bacterium | reverse complement strand
CCCAATTTTAATAGAAGCGGCGCATTTTCTATCGGCAATTACCGGTATCGCACTAATGCTTAGCGCGAATTTCCTATGGCGTGAAAGCAAACCCGCATTAAATCAAGCATTAATATTAATTTTCATTGGCGCTATCCTATGCCTTGTAAAAGGCATTGCATGGGAAATTGCCATTTCATTGATTATGGTTTTCATGCTTTTATTGGGTGCGCGTAATGAATTTATTGTTCCGCAAAATGATATAAAGCCATATTATTCATACCGCTTTATCGCGGCAATTATTGGTTCATTGGCGACTATGATTTGGCTTACTTCATTCTCTTATGATAAAATGCTATTTGCGCCGCAAACATGGCTTAAAATTGGTGCTGATGCACATGAAGCGCGTGCATTCCGCGCCATTATTGGTTCATCAGCATTTTTTATAATCGCAATTTTTGTTAATTGGCTTGTAAATGCGCCAAAAGATGATGATTAAATTATAGCCTCAATAAGCCATGGCTCATTGGAATTAATTGCATTTTCTAAAGCTGTATCAAATTCTTCACAATTTGTGGCGCTAATGGCCTTAATTCCCATACCTTGCGCAATTTTTACATAATCAAGATTTGGGTTTTCAAGGCTTAGCATTTGGCTTGGTTCACCGCTATTTGATGCACCAGTGCGCGCCATTTCGATGTTTAAAATGCGATAATTGCGATTGGCAAAAATAATATTCACAATCGGTAGTTTTTCACGCGCCATTGTCCAAAGGCTTTGAATACAATACATGCCCGCGCCATCGCCAGAAAGCGCAAAAACCTTGCGCGACATATCCGCCATTTGCGCACCAAGCGCCACAGGAAGCCCTTGACCAATCGCGCCGCCTGTTAGGCATAGCCAATCATGATTTGCCGCACCCTGAAGGGCAATATAATGTGGTAAACCCGATGTTACTGCATCATCAGAAATTACCGAATTTTCAGGCATCAAGCGCGCCAGTGATTGCGCACATGCAAAGGCGTTTAATTTACCTTCTGGCTTTGCAATTGGTTTTGCCGCTGGCAAAATAGGGGCAGGGGGTACATCAAGCGCGCCAACTAATTGTGCCAAAGCCTCAATAGTGTTTTCGTATTTTTCGGTTAATTGTAAAGTCTGACAGCCTTCTGGAACCAAAACTGAAGGGCGGTTTGGATAGGCAAAGAAGGCAACTGGAATTTGCGTTCCCGCTATTACCATTAAATCAACGCCCTTTAAATCTTCAAGCGCCATTTCGCCAAAATATTGCATTTTATCGGGTGCAAAGATTTGTGCGCCGCGTTTTTGGCGCGCAGGGAAAGTATCAATCAAAACCCTTATACCTGCTGCTTTTAAGCGCGCCATATTTTCAAGTGCTGCATCATCAAATAATGCATCACCGCCGATTAAAATTACTGGCTTTTGCGCTTTTTTGATTGCCAAGACGCAATCATCAATTCTTTCGCCTTCAATCAAACTTGGGATGTGTGGATTTGCTTTTTTACCTTCAATTGTCGCGCTATTCCATGCACTATCTGCGGGAAGGATGATTGAAACGGGCGCTTTTGGGTAATTATTTGTGGCTTCAAACGCCTCGCTTGCGATTTGACCTGCGATATCTGCGCTTTCAACAATGCCAATATGTTTTGAATGCGGTTTGATAAGGGTTTCTAAATCACATGTAAGGGGCGCATCAAATTTGCGGTGATAAGTTGCATGATCGCCAATGACATTAATCATCGGCACATTGCCCTTCATTGCATTATGAATATTGGCAATCCCATTGCCATATCCCGCACCAAGATGAAGCAAGGTCATGGCGGGGCGATTTGCAATACGGGCAAAACCGTCGGCCGCACCAGTTGCAACCCCTTCGAAAAGGCACAAAACGCTTTTGATACGTGGTTCACGCTCTAAAGCTTGAACAAGGTGCATTTCAGATGTGCCGGGATTTGCAAAACAATGTGTAACACCGTTTTGCGCCAAAGTTTGAACCAATATGTCCGCACCAGTTTTTGTCATCTATCCCTCGAAAATTTCAATTGCTTGTTTATTATATAATTGTTTTACAAAATCGGCGCGATAATCGCGGCAACGACCTTGGTTTAAATAGCCTTTATCGGTGATTTCGCCTTCTTCAATGCTTGGTGCATTGGGCAATAGGACAAAATTTGTAACTTTTTGGGTTGCCGATTTGCCATCAAATAATTTTGCCAGATTATTTTTAATTTTGCCAATGATTTCGTGATTTTGCGCCAAATCGTTTAAGCCAAGTGGTTCACTTATGGATTTTTGGCAATTGGCAAGATTTAGGAAAATTAGTGCACCCAATTTTTCCATTCCTTCGCCGCAAATCACCGCATCAGAAACCAAACCATCGCAGGCATTGATAATTCCAAGACGAATTGAAGAAACCTGAACGAATGAGCCATTAAGCATTTTAAATTCTTCGGATAAGCGCCCGTTGAATTTCAAACCAAGTTCGGGTTTTTGCGCATCATAAAATGCAAGTGCATCGCCAAGAATATAAAAGCCTTCATCATCGAATGCTTCTTGGGTTTTTTGTTCATTATTTAGATAATATGGCGTGATTGCAGGGCCTTTAACACGCGCCTCCAATTTATCATTATGCGGCAAAAGTTTCATAATAACGCCGGGCACAGGAAGCCCAACCAAACCCATAATTGTATTAGGCCAATGAATGTTGCACGCGGTTGGGCCGGTTTCGGTTGCGCCATATCCTGCTGCAAAACTTATTGTGTCGCCGCAATATTTACGCGCAAGTATTTGTAATCTTTCGTATAAATCTTGGGTTAAAGCTGCGCCGCCATATTGCATTATCACAAGATTTTCAAACATGGCGCGCGCCAATTCTTCATCCTGCTCAAGCTCATTAGCAAGAAGTGACCAGCCAAGTGGAACGGTATTGTGATAATTTGGTTTTACTAATTTGATTGCTTCAACGGATTTTTTAATTCCATCAGGGGTTGGTGAACCTTCATCAATCCAAAGCGTCGCGCCCGAATGGGTTATCATGTGCAATATTGCATTACCGCCCAATGAATGTGACCAAGGAAGATGATTAATCATCACAATTCCATCAGGCCAGATTTGCGCTTCTTTGATTGGATCAAATGTTGAGCGTATTTGCGCCGCATTTTGCGATAAATTAAAATGCGTAATCGCCACCGCCTTTGGAACACCTGTTGAGCCAGAGGTTAAGAGGACTTTGCACAAATCCTGCGGGTCGATTTTGGCGATTGCATTTTCACCATCGAATGGCAATTCAGAAATATTATCAAGTGGCAAATCACCTTTGCCGCCTAATTTATTGGTTAAAATCACCAAGCCATCATCTTTTACCCAATCAAGAGCGCGGGCGAAATTTTCGCCTTCAAAATAAATTGCTTTTGCGCCTAAAACTTCGATTGCACCGCGCAATCTTCGTGGGTCAGATGCCTTTAAAGAATAAGCGGGTGTGATTGGGGCGGGCACACAGCCGATTAATGGCAAAGCATAGGTAAGGAATGCGTGGGTTAAAGAATTATTTGATGCAATGGCAACAATTGAACCACGCGCCAAGGTTTTTTGCAAATTAGCGGCAAGGTTTTGAACAATTTGCCAACCCTTTGCATAGGTGATTTTTTGCCACTCACCATTTTCAACACCGCAAAGCCAAATATTATCAGGCGTTTCATTTGCCCAATGGGCAAGGGGGGCACAGACATTGTCAAATGCCATTTGTAAAGGGTGCGGATTAGTAAGAATTAATGCGCCATCAGCGCGGGTTTCAATGTCAATTCTTGTTGGGCTTACATAAGGTGTTGGGCGCATTATTATTGAATATTCTCTTGAAATTTAATAGGTTTTCCAAGGCCTTTAGCAATAATTTCCCCATTTGTCATAACAATTTCACCGCGCACAATTGTATGTGTAGGGAAGCCATTTAATGTTTCACCTTCAAATGGTGTCCATTGGCTTTTGGAGGCGATAATTTCATTGGTGATTGTCACCTGCTTTTTCAAATCAACAATCGTTAAATCGCCATCATATCCAATTGCCATGCGCCCTTTATTGGCAATATTAAAAACACGATTTGGCCCATGCGCCAATAAATCAACAACCCGCAATAGGCTTAGACGGCCTTTTGAAACCGCATCAAGCATGAATGGCAACATTGTCTGCACCCCCGGTGTTCCAGATGGTGAGGCAGGGTAGGGCTTTGATTTTTCTTCAATCGTATGCGGCGCGTGGTCAGAGCCCATAACATCAACAAGGCCATTTTGAACCGCCGCCCATAATGCATCATTATGATGTTTTTCACGAATTGGCGGGTTTTGTTGGGCATAAGTGCCGATTTTATGATAAATATCGGGGCCATAAAAAGCCAAATGATTTGGCAATACTTCAATTGACACCAAATCCTTATGCGCCGCTAAAAATTCCATTTCATCCTTGGTTGAAATATGAAGCACATGGATACGTTTTTTGAATTTGCGCGCTAAATTTACAAGGCGGGTGGTGCAAGATAATGCGGCCCGTGCCGAGCGTGCTTCATAATGTGAACTTGGGTCACCTGCGCGCACATATTTTTTTTCTTCTTCAAGGATGAATTCATCTTCGGAATGGAAAGCAGCGCGGCGGTTTATTTTTGAAAGAATGCGCCCAACATTTTCATCATCCTTCACAAGCAAATTGCCCGTAGATGAACCCATGAAAACTTTAATACCTGCGCAGCCATTTTGGCGTTCAAGTTCGGCAAGATTGTCGATATTGTCATTGGTTGCACCCGCATAAAATGCAAAGTCGCATGACATGCGCCCTGTTGCGCGACTTACTTTATCGGCAAGGCATTCATTGGTTGAAGTTGTTGGGTTTGTGTTTGGCATTTCAAACACCGAACAAATCCCGCCCAAAACAGCGGCATTTGCACCAGTTTCCAAGTCTTCCTTATGCTCAAGGCCGGGTTCACGAAAATGAACTTGTGAATCAATCAAACCGGGAAGGATATGCAAGCCAGTGGCATCAATTACTTTATCCGCGCTTTGGGTTTTTAAATCGCCAATGGCAGTGATTTTGCCATTTTTTATACCAACATCACCAAGGCCAATCCCATTGTGATTGACCAAAGTTCCATTTTTTACAATTAAATCAAACATTTTATACCTTTTGCAAGGTTACGCATCCTGCTGAATAGCCTGCACCGAAGGAACAGATTACCCCAATATCACCTGATTCTAAATCTTTATTGTGCTTATTGAAGGAAATAATTGAACCCGCAGATGATGTATTTGCATAAGTGTCCAAAATTGTTGGGCTTTCATCGGGGCTTGCTTCATGCCCTAAAACGCGCGCGCTAATAAGGCGGTTCATATTGGCATTAGCTTGATGCAGCCAAAGGCGGCGCACATTTTCGGATGGGATATTTTGTGCCGCCAATCTTTCATTAATAAGCGCGCCAACCATTGGCACAACCTCTTTGAAAACTTTGCGCCCTTCTTGAACGAATAATTTATCGGGTGCGCCAATTCCTTCGGGGCTGAAACGGTTTAGGAAGCCAAAATTATTACGAATATTATTGCTAAATTCAGTAACGGCAACAGTGTCAAGAATTTCAAATTCGCCTTCATCTTCGATTAGGATTGCGGTTGCAACATCGCCAAAAATGAAATGACTATCGCGGTCTTTGAAATTTAAGTGACCAGAACATATTTCAGGATTAACCACCAATGCCGATTTAATGGCACCAGATTTTACCATTTCAGCGGCAACTTTTATGCCAAAGGTCGCGCTTGAACAGGCAACATTCATATCAAAGCCAAAAGTGCCATCACGCATGCCAATTTCTTTTTGAATTTCAATGGCAATCGCAGGGTAGGCACGTTGCATATTTGATGCCGCGCAAATAATGCAATCCACATCTTTTGCATCACGACCCGCAGCTTTTAAGCAATCAAGAACCGCATTTTTGCCAATTTCTGCCAAGATTGAAATTTCTTCATTTGGGCGTTCCGCCATTCTTGGGGTCATGATTTTTGGATCTAAAAGACCATCTTTGGCAACCACATAACGCGATTTTATGCCCGATGCTTTTTCAACAAATTCAACCGATGAATGCCCAAGCGCGGCAATTTCACCTTTTTCAATTTTATCGGCATTTTCGGCGTTGAAAAGGTCAACATAAGCGTTAAACGCGCTGACCAATTCTTCATTAGTGACTTGATTGGGTGGGGTGTAAAGGCCAGTGGCTTTGATATATGCTTTTTTCATAGCGCGTTTATAGCGCGAAACTTCATGACTTCAAACCACAAAAAATTGCGAATTATTTCTTTATGAATTCGTTCTTACGGCTTGGTAATTGCGCCATTATTTCATCGCGCTTTTTGTCATTATAGCGCGTCCAATATTCAATTTCTTCGATGGATCGATTGCAACCAAGGCAAAGCCCCGTGTCAGGATTTACAAAACAAACCTGAATGCACGGGGACTTGATTGATTTCATTTATAATTATTCGCCAGGGAAAGGCATCATCGCAACGATGCCAAATAATGCACCAAGTTCGATAACAAGACCCAATGCTTCTTTTACATTGATATTATCAAGGTGATGGCGGCATTTTGTTAGGCTAAAGAACAAAGCCGCAGAAATGCTTAGGCCAACCAATGCACCAATGATTGTGCGAAGGAAACCGCCAAAGGTCAAAAGCAAACCACCAGAACCACCAGTGATATTTGGCAATAATAATGCGCCCGCGCCAATTGCCGCGCCAACGATCATTGAAGTTGTTGCATCCAATTTGCTTGGTTGCGTTGCACTATCAGACGAAGTGAAGGCCATTAATTGAACTTGAACCGCACGGCCCAATGCAGACGCCGCAATCAATGCAAGACCAGCGCGGAAAGGCTCCGCAAGTTCGGCCACCAAAAAGATTTTTAAAAGAACAACAATTACCGCGCCAATAACGCCAGCAACAAGACCAGCCTCTTCATCATGACCATCAGATTCGCCAGCATCAGCAGCAGGGTGGGGACGAAGGGAAAGAACTTTTGCAAAGCCAATTTCTTCGGATGCGCCCGAAATCATCAATTGCGCACTTACCGCCAAAACCGCCGAAAGATAAACAGGCGCGCCCGGCAATGAATAACCAAGAATATATGCAAGTGCCGCAACAAAACCAACCACAACACCAACCAAAGGCGCGGCGCGATAGGCTTTACCAATTTGGGCAATATTAGTTTGAAGGTCAAATTTTGTACCATCTTCGTTTTTTGGCAATGGCACGGGAAGGCGTGTCAAAAGCGCTAAACAAATTCTTGCATCATCGAGCAGTTTTTTCATTTTTTATGCTTTTCTTCTTAAAAATTATATTTCTATATATAGAGTAATTGTTGTTAATTTTGATAGTGTTAAAAGTTTAGTTTCTACCAAGAAAAACTAAGTGTGACTAAAAAACCTCACATATTTGGGTGATAATTGCTTACCATTTATGTGATTGGGTTTTAATTTTTATAAATTCATTCAACCTTTCTATTGTTGCCCTTGTGGTACCATCGGGTAAATTGTCAATTGTGAAAAATCCCATTTCTTTAATCTCATTGGTATTGAATTTTTGTGTTTCTTCAAATTTATTAACTTCAAATAAAATTACGTGGTCGCCTTTGAAATTTTCAAAATTGGTATGAATTGAAATTAGTTTTAAATCTTCGATGTTTGCAATAATTCCTGCTTCTTCGCGGATTTCTTTTAATGCTGCTTGATACGATGATTCATTTTTTTCAACGCCGCCACCAGGAAGGTGCCACCCATCAATATAAGTGTGTTTAATAAGGCAGAATTGATTATTCTTATTGACTATTATTCTTACCCCAAGCGTCATTGGACGCGAAATTCGAAAATATGTTTGGAATATAAAATTTCTTATTGTTTTTATCATTATTTTTGACTTTTATTACAATGTACCATTAGCAAGTGCTTGATATTGCTTGTAGTTAAAAATGCTTCATAATTATAAAATATGGCATAAGTATGTATATATGATTGTCAGGTAACTGTAATTTTGCGCAATATAGGGCATTAAAGCATTTGAAAATTGTGCAAAAACGCCTAGAGAGAATTTCGATTTTTAGTATTTTTGCAAACTAAAATTTATATGGGGAATTAAAATGTCTGCAGTTTACGCAATTTTGGTTGTTTTTGTTCTTTTTGCGGCGCTTAATGCAGCTGAATATGGTCGTTTAGACTAATTTATAGCTTAACCACATTTTTTGCTTTGGTTGTTTTGCATTTTAAAATGCGCAACCTCGCAAATTGCGGCATGTAATTCGCCAACCATTAGCGGTTTTGTTAAAAAGCCGTCCATTCCTGCTTCGATTGCTGCTTTCCGTGCTTCAACGCGTGCATCTGCGGTAAGTGCGAATATTGGAATATCATTTCCGCTTTTTCTAATCTGACGTGATGCTTCATAGCCATCCATGAATGGCATATGCAAATCCATTAATATTAAGTCGAAATCTTGTGTTTGAAGGGCTTCAACACATTTTGCGCCATCGTCGGCAATCGTTACATTATGGCCCAATTGATCAAGAATTAAACTAACTACTTTTTGATTGGTTTTATTGTCTTCTGCGACCAAAATATTCAAAGATGTGTCATCAATTTCAAGTGTTTGGTCATTGGTTTCAATGGCTTCTAATTCAAATGGTAAATATACATAGGCAATTACACCATTCGGCTCATTATGGGTGATTGATAATTCACCGCCAAGATTGCGAACTATTGCACGTGTTAAAGCAAGCCCAAGGCTTAGGCCACCAATGCTTCTATTTACTGGATCAATGTCAAAAACGAATGGTTGAAAGATTTTTGCAATCTTTTCATCGCTCATACCAATGCCGGTGTCGCTGATTTTTAATATTATTCCGCGATTATCTTCGCCAGTTGAAATATTAATATCAACATTGCCGCTTATTGTATAATTGATTGCATTCTCACCTAAATGGCGGATTATGCGTCTTATAGCTGATGCAGATGCCATAAAGCTTTGGTTTAATTCAGGCTCTATATTTACATTAAATTCGATTGATTTCTTTTCCGCCTCGAATTTTAGTAATTCTACAACAGGTTCTACGATATTTGCGATTACGCATGGTTCAAGTGGTTGTTCAATATTGCCACTTTCAAGTTGTGAATATTCAAGAACGTCTTGAATTCTATCTAGTAATTCTTGGGCTGAATCTTGGGCAACAATGACCATTTCATCTTGATATTGATCAAGATCTGTGGCGCGTAAAAGATGTGAAAGATTTATCAATGCATTCAATGGTGTGCGCATTTCATGCGAAACAGCCGCCAAGAAGCGGGAGCGCGAATTAGATGCATCTTCATAAGATTGTTTGATTATTTTATGGGTTAGTAAATCATCTTTTTTGGCTTCGCTTAAGATTAAGCAATGGGCAGAAAACGAATTCCAAATCATTGGGAAATGTATTTGTTCGCATTCAATTATGCTGCCGTCATTGCGATAATAAGAGGCGCAATCTTTATCGCCATCTTTGCCAAGCGTGTAGGCAATACTTTTAAGTGATAATATGTCTTCGGCTTTTGAATAGCCAAAAAGTTTTGCGCATGCGTGATTGGCAAATAATGCCCTATCTTGCATGTGCACTATTATTGGGAATGGTAGATTTTCTACTAAAGATTTGAAGCAGTCAGCCACAATATCACCCTCACTTTTTTACAACTATAGGGTGAAATGGTTGATTTTCTACTAATAAAACCGATTGTATAAGTAAAAATAAGTCAAATCTTATTTAATCACTTGGTATTCAATATTGTTGAAGGTAATATTTTAATGTTACCCAATAAAACATATAGTAAAATATCTTTATCTAAATATTTGTAATAGAAGGTTAAATTTTTCGACCAATTCATATTAAAACGATAAATTCCCATTAAATGCCTGATATGCGCAAACTATATGAAGTTTTTTGTAAAATGTTCTAATCTGCTTTTATGCAAAAAAAAGAAGACATTTCTAAAGCTATAATAATCACTGGAAGCGCAAAACGTCTTGGTCGCGTTATTGCAATTGAAGTTGCGCGCGCAGGGTTTGAGGTGATTATTCACGCAAATAATTCGCAAGAAGATGCAATTGCATTGCAAGAAGAAATAATAGGTTTTGGCGGCTTGGCACAAATACTTATTGGCAATCTTGAAAATGATGATTTTTGCAAAAGCTTTATTGAGCAAGCAAGCAAAATTGCCAAAAATAGATTATATGGCCTTATTAATAATGCATCAGTGTTTGAAAATGATAGTGCGTCAGACTTTGATGATGATTTATTTCAAAAACATATGAACATGAATTGCCTTATACCGTTGAAATTATCACGTGATTTGGCAAATCTTATTGGTGAAAATGCGGGATGTATTATAAATATTCTTGACCAGCGTGTTTTTAAACCCAATCCTTATTTTTTCACCTATAATATTTCAAAAATGGCACTTTTTAATGCCACAAAAACTATGGCCCAAAGTTTTGCCCCATTCATACGGGTTAATGGAATTGCACCAGGGCCAAGTATGAAAAATGTGCGCCAATCTGACGAAGATTTTGAAAAGCAGTTTAAAGCAACATTATTACAAGCACAAAGCACACCAGAGGATATTGCACAGGGCGTATTATATTTGCTAAATGCAAAATCGGTTACGGGGCAGGTGATTGCCGTTGATTGTGGGCAAAACTTAACTTGGCAAACCCCTGATATTGTGGGAATAATTGAATGAAACCTTCAAATTCGATTACTGAGCTTGGCGTTATTATGCGCCCTGGCATGTATGTTCGCCGTGCAAAAAAATCTGCCGAAGGTGATGTTGTTCCAAATGAAATAGAAAGCACTATTTCAAATATGAAAATTGGGATAAAAAACCTTGAAATAAAGGCAAATATCGGCGTTTATAAGCATGAAAAAAACGTCACGCAGCCTTTGTTTCTTGATATTATTGTTACAATTAATCAAAGCCATAAAATCGAGAATGATGATTTATCAACTACGATTGATTATGATACATTATGGCAAGCAGCTCAAAATTTGGCCGATAGTGCACATTTCAATTTGATTGAAACCTATGTTGCAAAACTTGGTGCAATTATCCTCAAAGATGCAAGAATTTCGCACGTAACAATAAATGCCGAAAAGCCACAGGCAATAAAAAGCGCGCAAGCAGCTTTTGTAAGCATTGATTGCGCGCGTTCTTAATTATGCGGCTTTGATATTGTTTAGGAAGCTTTGAACTTCATTTTTCAAAATTTCAGCTTGTTTGCTTAATTCTTCGGCGGCAGTTACAACCTCCGCAGCAGAAACACCTGTTTCGTTTGCCCCTTGTTGAACATGGGTTATGTTACGTGAAACATCTTGTGTACCAATTGATGCTTCATGCGTGTTACGTGTAATTTCGCTAGTTGCAGCTGATTGCTCTTCAACCGCGGCATTAATGGCCATTGAAACTGAATTTATTTCATCAATTGTCCTTTGAATTGACGAAATGGCATTGACTGCTGAATGTGTTGCGCTTTGCATTTCTAAAATTTGCTTTGAAATATCCTCAGTTGCTTTTGCGGTTTGACCAGCCAAAGATTTAACTTCAGATGCAACAACAGCAAACCCTTTTCCGGCTTCGCCAGCGCGCGCACTTTCAATAGTTGCGTTTAGTGCCAAAAGGTTGGTTTGGGATGCAATGTCGGAAATCATAGAAACAACTTCGCCAATTTTATCGGCTGCACTTGAAAGGTTATTTATTGTGTGTGCTGAATTCTCTGCAAGACCAACTGCTTCACTCGCTATGCGTGTGGAAGTTGAAACTTGTTCGGCAATTTCACGAACGGATGCTGCCATTTGCTCCGAAGATGCAGCGACAACAGAAACATTTGAAGTTGCTTCCTCTGCTGCTGCTGCAACATTTGTTGCGCGGTCAGACGTTGCGTCGGCAATTGATGACATAGATCTTGCGGTTACAGATAATTCGGTAGATGCAGATGCAACAGTCTCAACAACTTTTGCAACCTTATTATCAAATTCATTCGCGATTTTTCTGATTTCTTCGCATCTTTTAGCCTCGGATGCTTCAAGATAAATTGTAATCACATAATCCATGTCTAGCATTGCAGCTTTAGTAAAAGCAGATACTTGCTTTTGTACTTTTTCGACCGCGTCCAAATTATTTGTCATGAAACCTTTGGATGCTGTTTGGGCAATAATAGCTTTTTGAACTTCTGAAACTATATATGCATATCCACCAATATACCAACGCGGTTCAAGACCAATTTTAGCGTGAGTTTCACCAATTCTTTTCACGCTTGAAACATAGGCATGTGAAAAAGAGCCTTCGATAATTGATAACCAGTGCTTGATTTGGGCGTTTTTTGCCATATCCATCATTTGGCTACCGCCAGTAAAGAATTTATTTGTATCTGGCCATTTTTTTACGATTTCATAAAACCCTGTAAGCACTTCGGGTAAGGTTGCTTCTAGCATTGGCCGCATTTCACTCAATATGACTTTAGCCTCAGAATCTATTCCCATGAAAGCTAAGCGTTGGCTTGTATCCTCATTACTCATTTTCCACCTGTAACTTGTAAACAGAGTGTGAAGTTTAGTGGTTAAAAACGGGTTAATAATTTATTTTTTTCAATATACCCCAAGTATAGATTGACTATATATAATTATTAATCGTAAATAGGTTTCGTAATATTATGTTTTTACTAGCTTTTTTTTAGCAATGTAGAAATTTTGGGCGTGCGCTTTAAGTGTGTGTAGAATTATTAAAAATTTAAATTTCAAAAAAAAAGCATACAATGAAGTATGCTTTTTAAAATAAAATAGCCAATAATTAATTGGTTTATGCGACTTCAAGACGCATCATGAAGCTGTCAATTTGGTTCTCTAATATTTCTGCTTGACGGCTCAGTTCTTCTGCAGATGCAACAACCTCGGTCGATGCGGCACCAGTTTCCGAAGCGCCCTCTTGAACCTGTATAATATTTCTGGAAACGTCTTCTGTTCCTACAGATGCTTCTTTCGTGTTGCGTGTAATTTCACTTGTCGCGGCAGATTGTTCTTCTACTGCGGCATTGATTGCAATTGTTACAGAATTAATTTCATCAATAGTTTTTTGAATAATTGAAATCGATTCTACTGCGGCTTTAGTTGCGCTTTGCATTTCCGAAATTTGCCTTGAAATATCCTCGGTTGCTTTTGCAGTCTGTCCAGCCAATGATTTTACTTCAGATGCAACAACTGCAAAGCCTTTTCCTGCTTCACCTGCGCGCGCGCTTTCAATTGTTGCATTTAAAGCTAATAAGTTGGTTTGTGCTGCAATATCTGAAATCATAGAAACAACTTCGCCAATTTTATCTGCTGCAAGTGAAAGGTTGTTCACTGCACTAACAGAATTATCAGCTATTGTAACCGCTTCATTTGCAATTCTAGTTGACGTATTTATTTGTTGCGCAATTTCATGAACAGATGCTGCCATTTGTGAAGATGATTCAGCAATTAACGAAACATTTGCAGTCGCTTCTTCAGCGGCAGCGGCGACATTTGTTGCGCGATCAGTCGTTGTTTCTGCTACTTTTGACATTGAAAGTGCGGTTACAGACAATTCTTCAGAAGATGAAGCCAACATGCTTATCAAATTTGCAATATTGGTTTCAAAAAAACTCTTTGTTTCTTGCGCAATTTGCTTGCGTTTTTGCGCTTCGATATCAAGATAAACAGAGATTGTAATATCCATATCAAGCATTGCAGCTTTAGTGAATGCATCAATTTGTTTTTTGATGTGTCCAACTTTTTCGGTATTATTTGCCATCAAGCCAATTACAGTTGCTTGTGACGCCAGAAGTTTTTCAACTTCGGCAATAATGTAAGAATAACCGCCAATATACCATTTAGGTTCAAGGCCAATGCGCGCATGAGTTGCGCCAATTCTTTTTACGCCCTCAACATAATTATTTGAAAAAGAGCCCTCAAGAATTGAAGACCAATGTTTAACCTGTGCATTTTTGGCCATGTCCATGTGCTGTTGGTTTGAAAAATGCTTATTAGTATCGGAAAATTTCTTCACATGTTCATAAAAGCCCGTAAGTATTGTGGGAAGTGCTGCTTCAATCATTGGTCTGATTTCACGCAAAGTTTGCGTAGTTTCTGAATCAATTTGCATAAATGCAAGGCGTTCTTTAATGTTATCGTCGCTCATTTTAGGCATCCACTTCAAGGTTATTTGCAACCGAAGGTGACTCTTATCAATTTTGATTAACTTTAGGTTAAAAAAATGATTGTTATTGATTGAAAGAATTAAAGATTTTACATTTAAAATCATTTTCAATCACTCAAATATGCCCTCAATACTGGGTATAAAATTAGTCCGAAGTGATTTGGGATTTGCTTCAATAATCTGGAAAAGTTAGTTAGAAATAGCTTATTAGCACTTGCTAAAATGCTATATCTGAAATGCAATAATAGGCGTGCCGTGTCTCAAATCAGCAAAAATAATATAGTTAATTATGGCAAAATAATAAGGACAATTTTCAATTTCTTTTTGCAGTAAAATAAGGCTTTAAATAATATGAAAGTCGTTAAATGCCAGAAGATTTTGATTTTTCGCTAAAGGCTTTATAATATTGATAACCCGTATAGATTGACATGAATGCACCGATAAAGGTTATAATTGCGCCGATATAATAAGAAGGCACGATATTAAATGGTTTCGCGGCAAGAAAAATTGAAATCCCAACTAAAATCACGGCGGTTTTTGTTTTGGCAATAAAGGTTGCAGGCATTTCAAAGCCAATTGCTTTTGCTTTTTCGCGCCATTTTGTTACCAATAAATCACGCCCAGATGTTGCATAAGTTAAGAATAGACCCGCAATAATATAAATCACAAAATTTGATGGATTACGCACAATTTCAGCCAAAATTATCGCAGGGATGGTAAGGCCAACCAATAATTTATCCGCCAATAAATCAAGGCGTGCGCCTTCTTCTGATTTTGCATCTAATGCACGCGCCAAAAAGCCATCAAGCCAATCGGTTGATGCCGCAATCACAAAAAGCCAAAACGCATACATAGGGAAGGCGGCAAATTCCTTATTGTTAAATGCCCCCAAAACCAATGCCAAAGCCAAAGCAGGTGAACAGAAAATTCGAAGATAAGTTATGATATTTGGCAGACTTTTCATTAATTTCATTCACTTTGAAAATGGGCATGTATTCTTATTGCAAGGTCTTGGGAAATATGCGGGGTTTCCGATAATTCTTTTACGCTTGCGCTTGCAACACCTTTGGCAGAACCAAAGCGCGCCATCAATGATTTTTTGCGCAATGGCCCAATACCCTCAATGGAATCTAATGGGTTTTTCACCAATTCTTTGCCACGCTTTTGGCGGTGCGCACCGATTACAAATCTATGAGATTCATCCCTAAGTCTTTGTAAATAATATAAAACAGGGTCTTTTTGTTCAAGGCGGTAAGGGGCTTTGCCAAATTCGTGAAATTCTTCGCGTCCTGCATTTCGATCGACGCCTTTTGACATTGCGATGATTTTTATATCATCAATGCCCATTTCTTTGGCAACATCCAAAACCACCGCCAATTGTTGTTGCCCGCCATCAATAATCATTAAATCAGGATGCAGGCTTTCATCGCTTTCCTCATTAAGGCGGGTAAAGCGGCGGGTTAGGACTTCACGCATCATGGCAAAATCATCACCGCCACCTGCGTCTTTGATTGACCATTTGCGATATTGGTTTTTCATAAAACCATCAGGGCCAGCATCAATCATCGCGCCGACTGCATTGGTTCCTTGAATGTGGGAATTGTCATAAACTTCAATACGTTCAGGGCGTTTTTCAAGACCAAATCTTTCACCAACTTGGTCAAGGATTTTGCCAATAGTGGCACTTGTCGAAAGCCGTCTGCCCAAGGTTTGCTTGGCATTATTCATGGCAAAATCGACAATGTCTTTTTTATCGCCGCGCTTGGGATTAATAAGATTAACCCGCGCCCCACCGCCATTAAGTATGGTTAGTGCATCTTCCAAGACTTCGGTATTTTCAAGTTCATGCGACAATAAAATTAAATCAGGCGGTGGGTGGCTTTGATAAAATTGCCCGATAAAACTTTCTAAAATATCATTTTCAGAAGTGCCTTTTTCAGAGCGCGGAAAATAAGCCCGATTACCCCAATTTTGCGCCGCACGAAAGAAAAATACTTCAATACAGGTTTCGCCGCCCTCTTGATGCATTGCAAATACATCGGCATCGGTGAAACTTTGTGGATTAAGGCTTTGGGAATTGCGAATTGATGCAAGCGCTTTGATACGATCACGTAAAATCGCGGCTTTTTCATAATCCAAAACCTTTGCCGCTTCGCTCATTTGACTGGCTAATTCATCTTGCAGGGCGCTTGATTTGCCACGTAAAAAAAGACGCGCGCCATCAACTAATTCGCGGTAATCATGGGGATTGATTGCATCAACACACGGCCCCGCGCACCTTTTTATTTGATAAAGCATACAGGGTCGTGAGCGATTTTCAAATTCAGAATCGCTACAAGTCCTTAACATAAAGGCTTTTTGTAAAATCGTAAGGCTATGATTAACCGCCATTCCATTGGCAAAAGGGCCAAAATAATCAATCCCCTTTGAACGCGGCCCACGATGTTTGGCAAGATAGGGGGAAGGGTGGTTAAGGCCGATAGCGATAAAGGGAAATGATTTATCATCGCGCATCAAAACATTATATCGCGGCTTTAGGCGGCGTATTAGATTGGCTTCTAATAATAATGCCTCGGCCTCTGTGTGGGTGATGGTGAATTCCATCGATTTAACTTGCCCTAAAATGCGGGTAAGTTGGTTTGTGTGCGCTGCGCCGCGCGCATAAGTTGCCACGCGTTTTTTAAGTGATTTGGCTTTGCCGACATATAAAATCTGCCCATTTTCACCAATCATGCGGTAAACGCCGGGCTTATTTGGCAAATCCTTGTGGTATTCTTGGATGATTTCTATGCCAGTTTTTAGGTCAAGGCGTTCCTCTGGCATTGCCGCTTTTGGCAATGCGTTTAAATCATCAATTTTTGGCTTATTGGCTTTGACCATAGGCTTTAAATAATGTGTGTTTCAAAATTTGCAAAATTTTTTAACCGCATTAAGGTGACAATATGAATTTGAATAATATTTTAAAAATAATTGCGGGCGGATTTTTTGC
>JAPUEP010000113.1 GCA_027492515.1 Hyphomonadaceae bacterium | reverse complement strand
TCGGCAAGAATGTCCAAAATTCGCATAGAGCCTGTGGCAACCATCATATTAAATGCACGTGCGAATAAAAAATCACCAACCAATACGCTTGCTTTATCACCCCAAATTAAATTTGCGGTTTTCAGACCACGGCGAAGGTTTGACGCATCAACCACATCATCATGTAGAAGCGTTGCTGAATGAATAAATTCAACCGCCGCCGCCAATTTAATCGCAGGGCGCGTAACTTCACCACATGCCTTAGCCGCAGCGATACACAATAAAGGACGAAGCCTTTTGCCGCCTGCATCAACCAAATGATGCGCAACATCGGGAATAAGGCCAACCGAAGAAACCATTTGCGCACTAATTTCAACCTCAGTGTCCAACAACTCCGTTTTTAGGAGTGCAGACAATTGCTCAAGCGGGCTTGGCAATTCATGCA
This sequence comes from Hyphomonadaceae bacterium, assembly GCA_027492515.1. Lineage (GTDB taxonomy): Bacteria > Pseudomonadota > Alphaproteobacteria > Caulobacterales > Aquidulcibacteraceae > Pseudaquidulcibacter. The sequence continues at coordinate 16,960 of JAPUEP010000113.1, read as the reverse complement.
TATTGGCATGTTCAGCTGACTTTAGCGGTGCGTTCAAAAGAATTCTCTCCAATTTTGATTTGCTTGTTATTGAATATTTTCAAAAGCGCAAGCACTAGGGTCAGGTAATATAATTAACCGCCCCACCCACAATCTTGGATTACATGTTCAAATGCGTGTTGCCAATAGCATTTAGTGAACAATTACAATATGTAGATATGCATTTTCTAATATGTGTTGCGAATATGACAAATAATGCCGAATTAACATGCGATTTCTTCTTAGGGCAGCGCCTTGAGATTTTGCAGCCTAAAAAGGGTTATCGCGCTGGAATTGATGCACTTTTGCTTGGAAGTGCGGCGGCAAATTTTGATTCTAAAAATATTTGTGAACTTGGAAGCGGGGTTGGGGTGGCAATCTTAACCTGCCTTGCGCGAAGAAATGACGCAGATAATTTACCAAATATGGCGACCGCGCTTGAAATTGATGAAAATGCGGCAAATTTATTAAATCAAAATGCAGATAAAAATGGTTTTGCAGGCTTATTGGAAATTGCAAATATTAATGGCATGAAACCAAATTCGCCATATGAAAATAAATTTGATTTAGTTTTTTCAAATCCACCATATTTTGATGATTTTTCAAAAATTCGTGATCCACATGAAAGCCGCCATCAGGCCTATGTAATTGGTGCGCCCTTGCTGAATTGGATAAAGGCAATGATAAGGCTGGTTAAATCTAATGGCCGATTATTGCTTATTCATCGTGCCGATAGAATGTATGATATTATTGATGCATTACAAAATAGGGCAGGGGATATAAGAATTCTTCCAATCCATCCAAAAACCCGTGAAAATGCGAATCGGGTTTTGATAAGCGCAAAAAAATCATCAAAAGCGCCAACGCAAATTTTGCCCCCAATTTTCTTGCGCGATAGTGATAATGACAAAGATTATTTCCCAATCATTGATGAATTTTGCAAGGGTGGGCAATTAAGTGAACTAATGGGGCTTTGCGAATGAAAATTCATTCAATTGATAAAAATATAATGGCGCAATTTCCATGGCCCGACATGAATGCCAATAAGCATTCACGTGGGCGATTGGCGCTGTTTTCGGGAAATGAATTACACACTGGCGCAATTCGCCTTGCGGCGAATGCAGGCGCACGAATTGGGGCAGGCTGGGTGGTAATTCATGCGCCATTTGAAGCCGCACAAATAATTGCGGGGCATGAAACATCAATAATGATTAAAGCCATAAAATATGATGGCTATATCCCAAAAGATATTGAAGATTATGGTGCAATAATTATTGGCCCTGCTTTGGGCTTTGATGGGGCAAAATATGCGTATTTACGTAATTTATGCCAAACCAATGTGCCGATTGTGTTGGATGCCGATGCCATAACTTATATTGCCAATTCGCAAAACGGTAATTTCTTTGAAATTTTCGAAGAACGTGGTGCAGAGGTTGTTTTAACCCCGCATTCTGGCGAATTTTATCGTTTGTTCAAATTCGAACAAAATGTAAGTTTTGATGAAAAAATCAAACAAACAATTGATGCCGCAAATATGTCAAATGCAACAATCGTGCATAAGGGCGCAAAAACAATTATCGCCGCCACTGATGGCGAATGCGCAATATTAGAGAAATCAACCCCATTTTTGGCAAGTGCGGGCACGGGCGATGTCTTAAGCGGCCTAATCGGTGGTCTTATGGCTCAAGGGCTTGAAGCATTCATTGCCGCCCAAGTCGCAGTATTCATTCATGCACAGGCAGGTATTTCGCTTGGTGCGGGATTAATGGCGCAAGATTTACCAATAGAGATTGCAGAAATATTAAATCAATATTATAAAAAAACCTAATTTATTAGGTTTGATATAATGCTTAGAGGGATTAATTTTCTTAAATTATATATAGTTTATCTTTTATTCTTAAAAATGATATATGATTGTTGGGTTGCGTTTAATAAAAGCATTTTAAAAGGAAGTTCTGAAATAAATTTTCAAATTTTCTGTATTGTTTTTATATTGTTTTCATTGATATCATCAATAAAAGTTTTGAGGGATGAAGATTTTGTAAATTCAAAACCTGCTGTACAAAAGCCACTTACTGACAAATATTATTATAAATATCTAACAATTATGTTTTTATTTATAGGCACATTCTTTACCTCAAAATTAGACAAAATATTAGGTTTCCCGCTAATTTATCATGTTGGAATGCAAGATTTTATGTTTGTTTTTATATATGCTTTCATGATTTTATATAAGCCAAAGGATAAAATTGAACTTAGTCAAAGCTAGATTTACCACTTTACCGCATTTGCGAAATGAAAGTTTCGCGCTATAAATTTCCAAAGAGGGTAAAATGGCAAATCTAGAGAAATTTATAAACAATCTTCCAAAGGCAGAATTACATCTTCATCTTGAAGGCTCATTAGAGCCTGAATTAATGTTTGAACTTGCCAAGCGCAATAATATTGCCATTCCGTTTGATAGTGTTGAGGCGGTTCGCGCGGCATATAAATTTTCCAACCTTCAGGAATTTTTGGATATTTATTATCAAGGTGCGCAAGTACTTATAAATGAACAAGATTTTTACGATTTAACATGGGCATATTTGACCCGCATGAAGGCCGATAATTGCAAACATGTTGAGGTTTTCTTTGATCCGCAAACCCATACAGATAGGGGTATTGACTTTGATGTCGTTATAAATGGCATTAATCGCGCACTTGAAGATGGTAAAAAACAATTGGGAATTTCAAGTTTCCTTATAATGTGTTTTTTACGTCATTTATCCGAAGAAGAGGCCTTCAAAACCCTTGCAATGGCGACGCCGCATTTGGCGAAAATCAAAGGTGTTGGCCTTGATTCTTCCGAAGTGGGTCATCCACCATCAAAATTTGCCAATGTCTTTAAATCAGCACGTGATTTAGGGCTTAAAATCGTTGCCCATGCGGGCGAAGAAGGACCACCCGAATATATTTATGAAGCCCTTGATATTTTGCACATTGACCGCATTGATCATGGTAATCGCTGCCTTGAGGATGAAAAATTGGTGGCACGAATTGTTGAAAATGGCCTTACGCTTACGGTTTGCCCTTTATCAAATCTATCGCTTTGTGTGGTGAAAGATTTGAAACAGCATCCATTGAAAAATATGCTTGCAAAAGGTTTGAAAGCAACAATAAATTCCGATGACCCTGCTTATTTTGGCGGCTATTTAAACAAAAATTATATTGAAACCCAAAAAGCAATTGGCCTTACACGCGATGAATTAATCACATTGGCAAAAAATTCATTCCGTGGTTCGTTCTTAAGCCAACAAGAAATAGAAACCCATTGCGGCGCAATTGATGTTTATTCTTTGGGTTAGGTTTTTGGTTTTTCGTGGCTAAGACTTCTCAAGAAATTGGCAATATCATTGACATCTTGTTGGCTTAGTTTTTTGCCACTTGCGCATTTTATTTTTTGAAATGTGCAATCTGGCGAAATATTATCATAATTCATTCCTAATTGTGAGACCGCCATTACCCCAATTGCATCTTCAAGTTTAGTTACAGCGCCATTATGGAAATAAGGATAGGTAAGGGCGATATTTCTTAGTGATGGAATCCTAAATTGCCCGTATTTGCCGTTTGGGTTTGCGCCCTTATCCTTTTCTAAATTATATTTACGTGATAAATCCGATGTGAAAACTGGAAATATGCGCATCCCATCTTTGCCTTGATATAATGATAATTTGCTTGCTCGGCTGAAATTGGGGCCATCATGGCAATTTTTACAACCGATTTCATCAAATCTTTTCATTCCTCTTATTTGGCTTGGCGAAAGGGAAGAAAGGTCGCCTAAAATATAGCGATCATAAGGCGTGTCTTTGTCTATCAAAGTTTGTTCATATGTGGTTATGGCATCAAGAACATCATCAGAATTTATATCTCTATGACTTGAGAAATATTGTGGAAATTCTCTTTTATAATCATCAGAATTTGTAATGGTTTTTAATATGGATGCAAAATCATGATTGCCCATTTCAACAGGATTCATAAGGGGGCCAGCAGCTTGTTGTTTTAGTGATTTTGCGCGACCATCCCAAAATAATAATGATTGTAATGATGCATTATAAACACTTGGCGCACTACGTGTGCCTGTTTGTTTGAATACACCCAATGATGTTGGTCGATTATCTGTTCCGCCACCATTTAGTGAATGGCATGATACGCAAGCAATTTTACCATCAGTAGATAAACGCGTATCAAAAAATAATTTTTCGCCTAATTTTGCAATTTCAATTTGTTGATTTGAAAGTATAATTTCATTTCCATTTAAAGCCTGCCATTTTGGTTTCAAAATATTCTTGTCATTTGTATTAATTATATTGGTATTTAAAATTGGTTTTTTGGCATTTGCATTTGTAATAATATAGTTTTTCATATTTTTATTGACGTCATATTCCAAATATTCGGCAACCAATAATTTTATTGCAAAGGCAATGACACCAGATGCCAATAGGCTGCTTATCATAATCGCCCTTGGTAAATTGTCTGGCTTCCGCTTTAAATCTTTGAAAACAATAAGCAATGAAGCAAAGATTCCAAGCAATAAAAAGCCAAGCCCCGCATAAGCGAAAGCGCCTGTATTATACATTTGAAACTCCTGATTATTTTAAAAGTGTCTGAAGCCCATTGGCATTTAGGATTTTTATAATCCCGATTTGATTTGCAATCATGCCAGCTTTTGCAAGGCGCTTAATAGTTCTGGAAACAACTTCACGCGATGTACAAAGATGGCCAGCAATTTGGTCTTGTGTAATCTCTATAAAACCTTGGCCTTGTGATTTTCGCAATAACAGTGCGGCAATGCGTGCTTCAAGGCCAAATGATGCCGTTTCTTCTAAAAGCTGCATCATTTCAAACAATCTTCCTGAAAGTGCTTCGAAAACGTAAAATTGCACAATGCTTTCATTTTTGAAAACTGATTTGAATGTTGCACTTGGTATCATTATGATTTGGGTTTCTTCTTCGGTTTCAACCCATGCTGGATATTCTAAGCCTGTGAAAGTGCAATTTAAAGCAAGTATGCAACTTTGAGACTTTTCAATCCAATATAATGTTCCTTCACGGCCTTCGGGGTTTTGATAATATACGCGCAACGTGCCCCTTGAAACAATATAGACCCCGCCAACTTCGTCGCCACGCGCAATTATTTGTTTTGACTTTGGAATATCTGTCACAACAATATTATTGGCAAGAAGCTGGCGGTTTATGTCGCTAACCTTGTCAAAGAAGGGAATTAGATTTGAAAAGTTAGGTTGGGTCATTTTATAAAGTCCAAAATAGACCTATAGATATTATCAAGCAATTGCGTCAAAAAGTACCGATTTAGATGAAGCTGTTACAACTTCGGTTATGCTATCAAATGGTAATCCAACTTTTTGATGTGCACGACGTATTGCGTCGCTATCTTGTGCAAGGTTTAGACAAAAGGCACGCCCTTCTTCAAATCCAACATCAACTTTTAGGTTTATAACGCCTTCTTCTTGGCAGGCTTGTTCATATTTTTTATAAAATCCAACAAAGTCATTTGGTGAAATGCCCGCAGGAAAAGTTCCATTTGCTGCGTCATGAATATCGATGAATAATTTTAATTTTGCCATTTTTAACTCCTTTGAAAATAAAATATTTCCAATGGGGTTTGTTTGATGTGACTTTAGTCACAATGCGACAATATGATCATATTTATTTTGATAGATACCTTTTATTGCCGCTTCCGTTTATGCAGTATCTTCCACCTCTTGGGCCAGTGCAAATACGATTTCTTACGCATGCGCAAATACCGTCAGATTTACTAATTTGCGGTTTGTAATAAGGACCTTCTGATGTTTGAAAATCCTTGTAATAATTCAATCCACGCTCTCCTGGTTTTCTTATTTTTTGCGCGGTAAAAGTTCCTTGGGGGCGATGACAATGATATCCGCCATTCTTTCTGTCATTGTGGCAGCCATGTGCATCTAAACCGCCACCATGTGCTAATACTTTTCCAGAAGTAAGTATGGCAATTAAAAACAAAATGCAAAGAGAGTATAATAAACTTGTATTCATGATAGGCGTATTAAAGCCTATATTATATAAATAACTACATTTATATCAAATATTATTTTTACTATAAAAAACTCATCCCAATACCAACACTTTCCAAATCATCCCAATATTTTGGATAAGTCTTTGCGGTGCAGGCTGGGTTTTGGATTTTTATGCCTTCTAGTACCAAGCCTGCTAAGGCAAATGACATTGCGATGCGGTGGTCGTGATAGGTGTGGATTTGAGCGTCTGATTTTGTGCCGATTAATGATGGATCGGGGGTGATTAGTAAATCATCGCCAATTTCTTGGGCAAGGCCATTTTTGATTTTGTTTAATTCGGTGCAAACCGCATTAATTCTATCACATTCTTTGACACGCAAATTGGCAATACCTACAAAGCGCACGGGTGTTTTGTTAAATGCCGCCAAAACTGCAATGGTTGGGATGGCATCTTGCATTTGGCTGCCATCAATTATTGCGGGTAAATTTGGAAATTGTGAGATGTAATCATAGGCTTTGGCATCTGGTTGCATCATTTTATCGGGTGCAATTCCAATATCAATATTGGCACCCAATAATGCATTTATGCCCCATATATAGGTTGCAGCCGATGCATCGGGTTCAACCCAATATTCGCGCGCTTTATATGGTAAATTGGTAATTTCCCAATGAAGTTTGCCAATTTCCTTAACTTGCGCCCCAAAGGCACGCATACATTCAAGCGTAATATCAATATAACCAAGCGCACCAATGTCCCCATCTTTGACGCCAAGCCTAAATGGGGTTTCGCCCTTATTTGCCGCCATCAAAAGTGCCGAAACATATTGTGATGAAAGACTGGCATCAATTTTGATATCGCGATTTTTAAAACTGCCATCGCTTTTGATTGTAACAGGCGGGCAATTGGTTGGGGCGCTTGCATCAATACCCGCTTCTTTTAGGGCGGCGATTAATGGCGCGATTGGGCGCTTTTGCATGTGCTCATCACCCGTAAGAATGGTTGTGCCATTAATTGTTGCGGCGGCGGCGGTTAAAAACCTTACTGCCGTTCCCGCATTGCCAAGGAATAATTCGCTTTCGCTTGGTTTTAAATTGCCATCACTTTTTATCAAGAATTCGGTTTCACCATTTTCATCAACCAAAACACTCAATTGACGTAAAGCCTGTGCCATATATTTTGTATCATCGCTTTTTAAAGCGCCAGTGATACGGCTTTCACCATTGGCAAGGGCGGCCAATAATAAAACACGATTGGTAATTGATTTCGAACCCGGAAGGGCGATTTTACCCGTAATTTTTGTTTTAGGGGGTGTTAAAATAACGGCTTTGGCATTGCTTGATATCATGCGCGCTTATTAGCATATAAAGTCATTTTAACAATGTTTCATTTTCCAATGCTTGCGATTTTGTGCATTTCAAAAATTGGTGGCAAAATGACGTGAAATTTGCTTCCAATTCCCAACTCACTTGTAAGTTTTATTTCACCATTCATCAAATTGACCAAATCAGAAACCAATGAAAGGCCAATTCCAGCGCCGCCATATGCGCGCGTTATGCTTGCATCAATTTGGGTAAAGCTTTTGAAGATTATTTCTTTATGCTCATCACTTATACCGATGCCCGTATCTTCAACAATAAGGTTCAGATTATTTGATTTATCAATATAAATATCCAATTTTATAGCGCCAAAATGTGTGAATTTTATTGCGTTTGATAAAAGGTTTTGCGCAATTTGATTTATGCGTTTTGTATCGCCAAAAAAGTAAGATTCAAAATTGTTATTATAAGTTTTTTCAAACTTTAAATTTTTTTGGTGTGCGCTTTTATGTGTGTCTTCATAAATAGATTTATATAATTTACCAATTTCAATTTCATCACATTCAAGCGTGGTAGTTCCCATTTCAAGGGCGCTTAATTCGATTATATCTTTTAAAACACCTTCTAACTCGCCGCCTGATTGGCAAATAATATCGATTAGTGTTTCTTGTGTTTGGTCAAGATTGGTTGCCTTCATTGCCTGTGCACAGCCAATTACGCCATTAAGTGGTGTGCGTATTTCATGGCTAATGTTTGATAAGAATGCACTTTTTACATTATTGGCACTTTGGGCAAGGGTTTTAAGAATTTTTACGTTTTCATACGCCTTTTTCTCACTTGTAATATCAACAAAACTTACCACAACATGTTGCGGCACGCTTTCGTCATCAAGCTCCAAAGGTTTTGCAGATACTAATAACCAAATTCTTTCCCCATCAGGTCGTTTAACACCTAATATTTCATCCTTAACTGGTTTATTAGAATGCAGGCATTTCATAGATGGGTGTTCACGCCATGAAATTTCTTTTCCATCTTCGTTCACTGCGTCCCAATTATCATCCTTAGAGCTTGCATTTAGCAATTCATCGCTTGAATATCCCAATATTTCGCACGCACGTGGGTTTGAGAAAATAATTTTTCCTTGGGCATTTTGTAAAACCAAACCATCATGCATAGTTTGCAATATTAGTTCGGCGCGCTTGTCATTATGTGCGCTCTCTTTAATTTTGTTTTGATATTGCGCCTCTTGCTTGGATAAAATCATTAGTTTTATGCAATTTTCAATATTTCGCGCCAATAAAGATAGATAATTGGCATCATTATGCGAAAAACTTCTTGGTTTTGTGTCGATTATGCAAATTGTGCCTATATTAAAATTATCAATACTTATTGGGGCGCCGGCATAGAAGCGGATATTGGTTTCATCTAAAACATATGGGTTATGACAGAAGCGCTTATCTTTTGTTGCATCTTCAATAATCAATAATTTATCAGATTTTATGGTTTGGTTACAAAATGAAACATCACGCTCCGTTTCATTTATATCAAGACCAACTTTGGCTTTAAACCATTGTTTTTCTTCATCTATAATTGAAAATAAAGATATAGGCACATCGAAATGCTCCTTCGCTAATTGGATAATAGAATTAAACGCAGGCTCTGACGCTTTATTCATTAAATCCAACTCGTGGAGTTTATTTATTCGTGTACTTTCAAGACTATTCATTCAACTGAAGCTTTGTATTAAATCCAATTAAGTTAAGCATTTTAACACTATAAATTTTAATAGTAACTTAAAATTGTAACATGGTTCGTCGCTAGTTTTAGTAGATTTTAGTCTTAGGTTTTTAAAGCGATATTTGCGACTTATTGTGAAAATTTTTTATAGACCAAATTTCTAATTAATATTTTATTATCTATAAAAAACACGCAAATATAAAAGCATAACAATAATAGATTGAATATACTGGATTTTCCAACCTATAATTGCAAATTTTTAATCTTTTTAGAATATCATAATACAAAATGGTGGGCTATGAATATTCTAATTATAGATGACGAACAATCACTTCATGAGGCTTATGGGCATATTTTTGCCAAGTCTGATAATCAAAAAATGAAGTTGGTGCAAAGTCTTGAAGAAGATCTGTTTGGTGAAAATATTAGTGAAGATGTAATCTCACTATTGCCACGTGCTAACCTTGTTCATGCGTATCAGGGTGAAGAGGGCGTTGAGCTTATTAGACAGGCCAAAGAAAATGGCCAGCCATTCCAAATCGTCTTTGTTGATTACAGAATGCCTCCAGGTATTGATGGCAAAGAAACAGCAATTCGTATTCGTCAAATTGACCCTGATGTTAATATTGTTATTGTTTCTGCCTATGCGGATAAACATATTGGCGAAATTTTATCTGAAGCTGGCCCTGCGCATAAATTATTTTTTGTGCCCAAGCCTTTTTCAAATGAAGAAATATCACAATTAGCAAATGCATTAGTTTCACGCTGGGAATATGATGCATTGCAAATCAAGGCATTGCAACAAAAAGTGCTCGAACTTGCTGAAAGTGAAGCGCGGGCAACACAAATTGCAAACCATGATTTTTTAACTGGCGCGCCAAACCGTATGTATTTCATGCGCGAACTTTCAATAAGAAGCCAAGAAAATACAAATAATTTCGCTCTTGCGATTTTGGATATTGATAAATTTAAGTTGGTTAATGATGCATTTGGTCATTTTACTGGCGATGATTTGATAAAAACAATTTATAATGAAATCGTTGCGCAAATGCCGCAAAATACCTTTATTGCAAGATTGGGTTCGGATGAATTCGGCCTTATTTTCCACGATTGTGCTGAAGAAAAAGCGCGTCAAAATTGCGAAAAATTACTAAATATAATTAAGCGCCCAATAAAAATTCTTGATAAAGATATTCAAGTAAGTGCATCTATTGGCTTATTCGTTTGCAGGTCTTGCTGCGAATTAGAGCCTATTGAAAAAATGCGCATGGCAGATACCGCGCTTAATTTTGCAAAAAATAATGGTCGCAATCAATATGCAATTTTTGATGAAAAACTTGATGAGAGTGCCAAATTCCGCAGAATGGTAATTTCAAGCATTGAAAATGCCATTAAGTCTGGTGAAATTGCCAATTTCTATCAGCCAATTGTTGACCGTGAACAATTAGATGTAGTTGGTTTCGAGGCCCTACTTCGTTGGGATAGTAAAGAGTTTGGCCCTATATCACCGGGCATTTTCATTCCAATCATCGAAGATTCAGAATTAATTTATGATATTGGCGATTGGGTAATCAAAAACGCAATTAATGATTGTAAAAATTGGCCTAATCATTACGTTTCAATCAATTTTTCACCTAAGCAATTTAGACGCCCAAATTTTGTAGAATTCCTTTGTGATGAAGCAAATTCGGCAGGTGTAAGTTTTGATAGAATTCAAATCGAAGTTACCGAAACCGCAATTTTTGATAATATCGATAATGCAAAAAAACTATTGCGTACTCTGCATGATTTAGGGTTTAAAATTGCCCTTGATGATTTTGGCACGGGCTATTCAAGCCTTGTAAGCGTTAAAAACTTTGATCTTGATTGTATCAAGATTGACAAAAGCTTTGTTGATAAAATTGGTATCGAGAAACATTCTGATGCAATTGTTCATTCGCTTACAAATCTTGCCAAACGACTTGGCATTAATATTGTTGCCGAAGGCGTGGAAAATGAAATGCAATGTCAGGCTTTGCGTTTGCTTGGATGTTCACATTTGCAAGGATATTTATTCGGGCCAGCTATAAGTGCGCATGATGCCTCATTAATGGTCATCGAGAAATTAAACGAAAAAGCCGAACAAAAATCTGCAAAGGCAAGCTAATTTGTCCATAAAAAAAGCAATTAGAAAATTTATTATAAAGAATAAAATCGATTATTATAATAAATTACAAATTGGTGAAAAAATAAGCCTTTCATTATTAATTGCGGGCCTGTTTGGATTTATTATGTTGGTTTTATTCGTTAAAACCACGGTTTATGCACGTCTTGATCGTCTTGAAAACGAACAATTAAACCATCACGCTGCGCAATTGCAATCCTATTTGGATGATGTAAAAACTGTAATGCGTGACAAAAGCCTTGATTGGTCAATCTGGGATGAGACTTATAAATATAGTACAGAATTTGGCGAAGTTTTCGCAGATAAAAACTATACTTTTGAACCTATAAATGATTTCGGTCTAAGTGGTATTGGTGTCGCAAGCCTTGAGAATGACCGTATAACAACATATGTTTATGACAAAGAAACACAAAAATTAAACGAACATAAAACAAATGAATTCAAAGAATTGATGCTTTCAAAAGAAATGAAGTCACGAATTCGTAGCACGCCGAATTTTCAAGGCTTTATAAGATTGCACAATGAATTATATTCATTTAGCGCCGCACAAATTCTTACCAGCAAGAAAAAAGGCCCGGTGCATGGCTATATGGTTGTAATTGAAAAAATCACGGCACAAGATATTCAAAATAGCCTTCATTTTTCAACTACTATTGATTTGGTGCGTCAGAAGGAAGATTTCAAATTCCACTATACGCCAGATATAGTCTATACAAGTGTGGCGATTAAAGGGGTTGATAATATGACCCTTGGCAGGCTTACAACATCATATCCAAGAAGTTTGAATAGCGTTAAAATGTCCCTTTGGTGGACGATTGCGCTTGGAACATCACTTGTTATGATTGCTGGTGTTCTATTCCTTTATTCGAAAATACAATCAATTGTAATTTTTCCAATGGATAAAATTGTGAACCATTTGCGTGAAATTTCATTAAATGGTGAAATGCGTAAAATAGCCATTAAAGACAGACATGATGAAATTGGCGCACTTGCCAATGCATTTGACAGTATGATTGGTCGTTTAAACACGCTTCAATCAGAATTGGAACGCGAATCTTATCAATTGGGTAAAGTGCAAAATCAAATTGATTTGATGCATAATGTCAAAAACACATTAAGCCCGTTTAGGGTTATCACAAGTAAAATCGTCGATAAAATTGAAATAACGCAACCAAATGTTTATCGCGCACTTAACGAATTGAAAAATCCGCAAGTTGATGAAGTAAGGCGTGAAAAGCTAATTCAATATTTGGAATCATACCTAAATGCCAGTGATGACAAAACTGAAGAAGCAATGCATTTAATAAATAAGGCCCAAGAAAATTTGGACATGATTGTTCAAGCAATTTCCCATGGTCAGAAAAAAAGTGCCAACACAAACTTTGGCGAAAGCTGTAATATTTCCAATGTGGTTGATAATGCTCTAAGCATTGCGCGCCACAATGAAATTCCTATGAAGATTAATTTTGAAAAGGATAAGCAATATTTCGTAAAAGCTAATCGCATTCTTATGGGGCAATTGTTCGACAATATAATTACAAATGCCGTTGAAGCTATTTCAACCTCACATAATGATAATGGTTTGATAGATATAAAAATAAGCCCAGTTAATGATGAAAATGGCGATATGGTTGAAATATCAATAAAAGATAATGGCGATGGCATTAATCAAGAAGATATAGATAATTTGTTTAAACGCGGCTTTTCAACACGCGATTTCAAATCTGGCGGCCTTGGCCTTCATTGGTGCGCAAATACCGTAAATTCAATTGGCGGCAAAATTAAACTATCAAGCCAAGGCAAAAACCAAGGCGCCGAAGTAAAAATCACCCTCCCAAGCGCAAACGCGGCTTAGAAGCACAATAATTTATAAAAATTTCAAACAAATATAATGGCTAAGCTGTGAAGTTGGAAATTTGAATGGACAATGTGTGGGTTGGTGTGCGGGTAGATTAAATAAATTAGTAAAAATGCTTATTGTAAATCTATCTTTTAAAAGCATTTGTCTAACCTTGTGGGAGCAACTCCGAACCTTTTCTCGAGTCCACCAAGCGACCAAACGGTCGCCGCGCCAAGTGGCGCGCCCCATCGGAGCGGTGAGGGATTAGCACGAGCGTCAAGCGAGTGCCCCGAACATAAGCGTGAGATATACAAATGGTGGAGCCTAGGGGAGTCGAACCCCTGACCTATTGCATGCCATGCAATCGCTCTACCAACTGAGCTAAGGCCCCAATATTTCAATTCGTATAGGGCGGGCAATTTTTCTTATCAAGCCTTAATCGCCGCCATAGAAGCATATTTTACATTAAAAAGGCGACCGATTGGTCGCCTAAATAATTATTTCAAATCAGGGTCATCTTCGTCGATGTCAAGCTCTGCAAGTTCTTCTTCGAATAATTCGTCATCACCTTCAAGGACTGGAACTTCTTCTTCGATAACTGCTGCTTCGTCATCTTCAAGCTCTTGCTCACTGAAGCCTTCAGGGATTGGGTCGCCAGAAGAGCCAGGGATATCGCCATCATCATCACCATCATCGCCCATGATTAATTCAGGTTCGTCGATGTTTTCGATGTCGATTTCTTTTGTTACTTCTTCAGCATCAATTTCTTCTTCTTCAGCATCCGGATCAACAGCTTTCACTTTGATTGCTTGATCATCATCTTCATCTTCGTTTGGTGTTTCATCCAAATCCAAAGAAGACATTTGCTGTGCTTGGCGGGTTGCCAAAATTTCTTCATCAAATGGGTCAAATGAATTACCACATTTTGGGCATTTTGCAGGGCGTTTGCCCAAATCGTAAAATTTAGCTGCACAAGATGGGCAGATTTGTTTTTCACCTAAGTCTATTTTCGGCAAGGTGTAACTCCTTAATTAGCGGCAAATCGCTTGCCACCTTGTGCGCAATCTGTCAAAGGCGATAATGTATATTTGCTGTAATTTTTTTGATTGGTAATAGTGTTTATCAGGATTAATTGTGGTTTTGGTAAAGAAATATATTTTTATTAGATGCCAAATAAAATAGAATACGCCTAGAGTTCAATTTGTATAAAATGAAAACTGCAAATGAAAAGTTTAATTTTGATCCTTCAAATGCGTTATTTAGTGGTGCTGTAGGTGGTGCGCTTTTCGCATTTTTATTGTGCATAAATTTATTTGCAATCGCGCCTGCTCTTATTTTAGTATTTGAACCTGAAGGCATATTTCTTCTTTTATCCATAGTGATTATGAGCTCGGGTGCCGGTGGTATTTTCGGTGGCACTATTGCGCTTTTGCTAGGGCATCATTTGATGAACATACTTATGCCCTTGAAAATATGGTTACGTATAGTTGTAACTTTATCTGTATCGCTGATTATTGCCTTATCATTATTTTTAATAATGTTTTTTGTAAGTGATGTTGACCTGCTAGAAGTTATAAAAGAACCCATAATTACCAAAGACATTACCGAAGGCATAAATATGTTCTTTGATATGGTTGCTAGTATTTTTGTGGCAATTATATATTATTCAAAAAGAGGCAGTAAAGTTCTGATTTGGTTGCGTAAATAAGAATAAAATATGAATGGTTACAAAATAGCTTTCTATATTCAATACTGACTAGAGGTGGTTTTAAATGAATTGGAAGAGTAATCTAATTGCTTCATTTTGCGCAGCAATTTCAGCTGGAACATGTGCTTATTTATTGACTATATTTGTATTGAACGCAGGCTATCAAATAAGTAATTTAAGTGACTTATTTTCAACTGATTTTTTTATATTTAATGCAGTAAGTCTATGCGTGGTAACACCAGTGGCATTTTTTTCTGGTCCTAAGATTGTAAGTAAATTTAACAATTATCACGACAAATTAAGTTATTTGATTGTTACAATTGCTGGTGCAAGTTTTGGTGTATTGCTTGGCTTAATATGTATGGTGATACTAGCTGTTTATTACAGTGGTACTATATCGGAGGATTAGATGCAGATATTCTTAATGATGATAATCCCCGGGATAATTGGAATTTGGGTTTATGTTTTGGTTACAAAGCTCACGGCAAAACTGTCAAATGATAAGAATGATATTTAAAATCCATAATGTTGGTTCAGTAAGATGACAGATATAGATTTTAATAATATTTCAGAAAAAATAAAAGAATTTACCCCAACTAGGCTTTTTTTGTGGTTTTTAGCAATATGTTTTTCAACGTTATTACCATTCGTCATTATACTTTTTCTATTGTCAGTTTTTAAAATAAATACCAATGATACTGAGGAAGTGTTGCGACAAAATGTTATTATGGGCGCAATTCTGTTTTCAGTGACTGCTTTTCAAATTCCTGTTTTTTTAGCGTTTAAGTTTTTAAGTTTTAGGGCGATTTTGCTTAGAATAAAAAAATCGCAAAGAATTTATTTCATATTATTGGCATCGCTTTTTTTGACTATGGCAACGACATTATTAATGTTTTTATTAAATCTTAATTGGCTTGGAAGTTCCATTTCGTCCATAATTGCGATGTTAATAGCAATTCCAATAGGAATGGTTGATGCAATATTATATGTTTTTTTTATGGGAAAAATTTTTACATCGACTAATGATTTCGCAGGGGGCTTGGAATAAAAAATGAAATCTAAATATTCACAAAATTGGCGCGATTATATATTGGTTTCTATAATAGTTGGTGGCATTTTTGGTATGTGCTTTTTTCTATTTTTTCCTGGTTTCACTCTCAGTTTTGAAATGATTATAATAGGTTTTTTAATTGGCGCAGTTATTTGTTCGCCATTTATATTATTGATTGGTTTTCCATCTTTAATGTATGCGCAAAAATTTGATAATTGGAAAAAATGGGCGATTGTATCTTTCGTGGGCTTTTTTAGTTCAAATGTAATTTTAATATTATTTGCTTTTGTCGCTACAATTTTTTTTAGTGGCAAGTTGGAAATTGATTAAGCGAATGGATAATTCAATCTCACATACAATTGATTTTCTATATTTAGGCGGAATTTATGCTTTAATCGGCATAATTGGTGCAATCTGTGCGTGTTTATTTACTTTTTTTGCGCCAAAGTCAAAAATTGAAGATGATGAGATTTGATTATGATTATCGCAATTGATGGCCCGTTGGCTTCGGGTAAAGGGACTTTGGCGCGGGCTTTGGCTTTGCATTTTGGCTTGCCGCATTTGGATACGGGTTCGATTTATCGGGCGACTGCTTTGGTGCTTATAAAAAATAATATTGATCCAAATGATAAAGCGGCGGCAATAAAAGCTGCCCAAAACCTTGATATGTCTAATATTATTGATAGCGAACTTAGGACGGCGCAAGTTGGGGCGGGGGCATCGGTAGTTGCGGCAATTCCCGAGGTTCGCAAGGCGCTTTTTGATTTTCAGCGTAATTTTGCGTCAAACCCAAAGGGTGCAGTGCTTGATGGGCGCGATATTGGCACTGTGATTTGCCCCGATGCCGATTTCAAATTTTTTGTAACCGCCCGCCCAGAAATAAGGGCGCAAAGACGACTTAAAGAATTACGTGCGGCGGGGGATAATATCACAATCGAAGAATTAACCGCCCAAATAATTGAACGCGATTACCGCGATGCCAATCGCGCCGACGCCCCATTAAAACCCACCGAAACCTCAATAATGCTTGATACATCTGATATGGGAATTGATGAAGTTATCGCAAAAGCGATTG
>JAPUEP010000112.1 GCA_027492515.1 Hyphomonadaceae bacterium | reverse complement strand
ATCAAGCCCCTTCGGGCTAAGATTGACGCGCACTTCATTAGCTGCGGTTGCAACGAAAAACATTGGCTGCGATTTAATAAATTTCGCCAATTTTGCATCAATTTCATTATGGTGTTTTGCCATTTTTACCTATTTCGGAAAATTATAATCCTTAAACATTTCACGCAAAGCAACCTTATTAATTTTACCAGTTGCACCAAGTGGTATTGCATCAATGAATTGAACATCATCAGGCATCCACCATTTTGCAATTTTACCATTTAGATACGCAAGAATTTCTTCTTTTGTTACTTGGGCATTTTCTTTGGTTTGGATTACCAAAAGTGGGCGTTCATCCCATTTAGGATGGTAATGACCAATAACGGCTGCGATTGCGACACCATCAACGCCAATTGCGATATTTTCAATATCAATTGATGAAATCCATTCACCGCCAGATTTAATCACATCTTTTGATCTATCTGTGATTTGCATATAGCCATGTGGGTCAATATTTGCCACATCACCAGTATCAAAAAATCCCTGTTCATCAAGGATTTCGCCACCCTCATTTTTGAAATATGATTTCGCAATCGCAGGGCCACGAACCATCAAATTTCCAAAAGTTGAACCATCGCGCGGCGCACTTTCGCCATCACGGCTAATCTTAAGTTCAACGCCAAATGGCGAACGCCCTTGCTTTAGTTTTATTGCGATTTGTTCGTCTTTTGAAAGTTCCATTGCCTCTGGGGTTAAGGTACAAACTGTTCCCAATGGTGAAGTTTCAGTCATACCCCATGCGTGGCGCACCTCAATACCATATTTATCCTCAAAAGTTCGCAATATACGTTCTGGCAATGCGGCACCGCCAATAACAACGCGCCTAAGGCTATTAAGCTTTTGATTTGTGCTTTCAAGATATTGCAAAAGCATAAGCCAAACGGTTGGAACCGCCGCCGTAAAATTCACCTTTTCGGTTTCCAAAAGCTCATAAATAGATGCACCATCCATTTTCGCCCCTGGCATAACAATTTTTGCCCCAACCATTGGCGCGGAAAAAATCACGCCCCAAGTATTGGCATGAAACATTGGCACAACAGGTAAAACCACATCACTGGAACTTATGCCCATAACATCGGCGGTTAATGACATATATGAATGCAAAACATTCGAACGATGTGAATATAAAACCCCCTTTGGATTGCCAGTTGTTCCAGAAGTATAACAAAGGCCACAGGCGGTATTTTCATCAAAACCACCCCATTGGCATTCATCATTTTCATGTTCCAAAATTTCTTCATAACAATGAACATTGGCAAGTTTTGTTTGTGGCATATTGGCCTTATCGGTCAAATAAACCACCGCCTTCACACTTGGGCAAAGCGGGATAATTTGTTCAAGTAATGGGGCAAAACTTATGTCGGAAAAGATAATTTCATCTTCGGCATGTTTGATAATATAAATCAATTGATCGGCAAAAAGGCGCGGATTTAATGTATGCAATACAAGGCCAATCCCCATCGCGCCATACCAACATTCCATATGGCGACCGCTATTCCATGCAAGACTTGCGACGCGTGAACCAAAGCGCAGATTTTGTGATTTAAGCCAATTTGAAAGCTTTTTTGAGCGCGAATGAATTTGCGCATAATTACTTCTTAAGATTGGGCCTTCAACACTTCGTGAAACGATTTCACGGTTTGAATAATTCAAATTTGCATGGTCGATTATTTTATCGACCGTAAGCGGCCAGTCTTGCATTAACCCTAACATTGGTTTCCCCTATTTATTTAATTATAAACTATAAGGGTTTTGCTTTTGGTCAAGTGTAATATTTACGGAAACTGCCTACGAATTAACCAATTATGCTTTTTGTTTTCACGCGAATATTCAACCCGTTCATGAAGCCTGAATGCGCGGTCACGCCAAAACTCAATTCTGGTTGGTACTATTCGAAAACCTGACCAATGCGGCGGCCTTGGAACTTTGCCAATTCCAAACTTTAAACCAAATTGGGCAACATTTTTTACAAGCTCACCTAACCCATTCATTGTTTGTGATTGGTGCGATGCCCATGCGCCGATTTGGCTTTGGCGGGCGCGTGATGCAAAATATTCGTCCGCCTCTTTATCGCTTACTATTTCAACATTGCCGCGAATTCGCACTTGGCGACGCAAAGATTTCCAATGAAAACATATTGCGGCTTTTTTTGCGCCTAATATTTGTTTTCCCTTCGCGCTTTCGAAATTTGTATAGAAAACAAAACCATTTTCATCAAAATCCTTAAGCAAGACCATACGAACATCTGGCATTCCATCATCGTCAATCGTTGCCAAAGAAAATGCGTTTGGGTCGTTAATTTCTTTGTGATTTGCATCCTTTAGCCATTCACCAAAAAGCGCAAATGGATTTTGATTTTCATTAATCAAATTTTCTTCGGGGTTTGCGTTATTTTGATATTCGTTTTCACTTGGTGTGTTTGCAATTATGTTTTGATTTTCCATAATTTCTTATAATCTTATGGGGTAAAAATTTCCATTAAAATAATGCAATAAATGCAAATTTTTACCATTTGTAAATATAAAATTTACCTGATGCTAACCAAGATTAAGCAATATCATATTATGTCATCACCTTATTACATTCTTGGAATCCCGAATAATGCCGACGCAAACGAAGCAAGGCGTGCTTTTCGCGCGATTGCCAAAACTTGCCACCCCGATATAAACCCTGACCCAAAGGCACAGGAAGTTTTCATCGCGGCACAAGATGCTTATCGCCAAATCACTGGCGCAGTTTCAAGCGCAGACATGCGCCTAGAGCCTAAGTCAAGAATGCAACGTAATACAGAAATCGATTTGCCAATCTCTATTTGGACGGCGGCAATTGGCGGCTCCGTAAAAGGATCATGCCCACTTGGTAAAGCAACAATCAAAGTTCCTGCTGGCGCAAGACAAGGTGACAGAATACTTGCGCAAATTGGCGGCAAAACAATTGCATGTGTGGTTAGAATTATGGAAAGTGATGGCTTCCGCGCGGATGGCGGCGATATAAGCGCAATTTTGCGTGTATCAACATCACAAGCAAGATTAGGAAGTTTTGCAGATATTGAAACCCCAATGGGCAAATTACGCGTAAAACTTCCACAAAACACACCAGATGGCGCAAGATTAAGCTATGAAGGCAAAGCCTTACCACAAAAGCAAGGCCGCAAACCTGGTGATTAATATCTTTATGTGGAAATTGTTGAAACTGCAACCGATAAGGCCGTTTCAGCGCTTGATAAAATTCTTGAAATTGCAAAACGTCCAAGAAATACAGAAAATAAAACTAGCTTTTTTGGGAAAAAGCGCGCTTAAAATCAAATTATGAGTGCGCAAAAATTCATTCCCGCGGCGACAATAATACCAATTCACGAAGCCAAAAATGGCCTTGAAGTGCTTATGGTAAAGCGTAATGAGAATTTACGTTTTGCAGGTGGTCAACACGCATTTGCAGGTGGAAAAATTGATGCCAAAGATTTTGAATTCGCCAATGGCGATGAATTAAAAGCAGCAAAAATTGCGGCATTTCGTGAAATGTATGAAGAGACGAATATTGCTTTTGATAAGAATGGCAAACTTGCATCTAATATTGATATCAAAAATAATTTTTATGATTATACCAATGAAATCGGCAATAGTTTTGATTTAAACAAGGCAAAGCCATTATCACGTTGGCGCCCACCGCCTGAAATTCCTATCAAGTTTGATACTTATTTCTTTTTTATAAAATCACATGATCGAATAATTCCAAAAGTTGATGGCGATGAAATTGTTGATGCGGCTTGGCTTAATGTTAATGATGCAATTGAAAAATATAAATCAGGTGCAATTAAAGCCTTTTTCCCAACGATAATAAACCTACATTTATTGGCAAAAATGAATAGTTTTGATTCCTTACTGGAATTTGCAAATTACGAAAATCCGCCAATAATACAAACCCAAAGCGAACATATAGGCACAAATACATATCAGTATATCGATATTGCATTGGGTTATCCCCTTTACCATGCGTCACATTTGAATTAGAGCTTTAATTGAATAATAAGTTTAAATTATAAATTTTATTCTGGGGAGGATAAAATATAATGAGTTCTTGGTCAGAGCCGCAAATTCCGCTTGTATCTACTGATTGGCTTTTGGAACATATTCATAGCCCTGATGTTCATATTATTGATGCTTCATGGCATATGCCAAATGCTGGCCGCAATGCAAAACAAGAATATGAAGATTGCCATATCGAAGGCGCGGTATTTTTTGACATCGATGAAATAAGCGAATTAAACACTTCCCTTCCCCATATGGTTCCAAGCCCTGAAAAATTCGCAAGCCGTGCAAGAAATCTTGGTCTTGGCGATGGTATTAAAATTGTAATTTATGATTCAGTTGGTATTTTTTCTGCACCGCGCGTTTGGTGGATGTTCCGCCTTATGGGGCATGAAGATGTGGTTATTCTTGATGGTGGTCTTAAAAAATGGCTTGCCGAAGGAAAACCCATTGAAGATATGAAACCTTTTAAACGTGATCGCCATTATTCAATAAGAATGCGCCATGACTTAATTAAGGACTTTAATCAGGTTTTATCGGCATCGCAAAATGAAAAGCCACAAATCCTTGATGCCCGTTCCCCAACACGTTTTTCGGGCGAAGAAGCCGAACCGCGTCAAGGTTTAAATTCGGGCCATATTCCAAATTCAATCAATATTCATTATGCCAAATTAATCAATGAAGACGGCACTTTGAAATCAAAATCTGAATTGGAAAAAATCTTCAAAGATAATAATGTTGATATTTCAAAACCAATCATAACAAGCTGTGGCTCTGGCATAACTGCGTGCATTTTGGCACTTGCACTAAGTGTGGTTGGAAATAATAATGTTGCGGTTTATGACGGTTCGTGGGCCGAATGGGGTTCACGTGATGATGCACCAATTGAAAGTGTGAATTTTGAAGCAATCTGAAAATACAAAAATTGAAACCCAATTTATCCAAGGCGGCAAAAACCCAAAAAATCAGGATGGTTATGTAAACCCACCGGTTCAACGTGGTTCAACAATCCTTTTTGACCGCGCCGAAGATTTATATAATGATGACCTTCGCTCTTATGGCCTTGAAGGTAGTGTTACGCATGACAATCTAACCGACCTTTTAAGCCAAACTATGGGCGGCGCTGGTTGTGTATTAACCCCATCAGGTTTGAATGCCATTACATTGGTTTTATTGGCGCTTGTAAAATCTGGCGATCATATTTTGGTTTCTGATTCAATTTATGGCCCAAATCGTCGTTTTTGTGATTTGGTTTTAAAAGGCTTTGGTGTTGAAACCACTTATTATCCGCCGCGAATTGGCGCTGATATTGAAGAATATATAAAGCCAAATACCAAACTTATATTCCTTGAAAGCCCTGGCTCTCTTACGCTTGAAATTCAAGATGTGCCTGCGATTGTTAAAATTGCGCAAAAACATAATATTATTACTGCAATTGATGACACTTGGTCGGCGGGTGTTTTCATGCAACCGCTTAAGATTGGGGTTGATATTTCCATTCAGGCACTAACCAAATATCAAGGTGGGCATTCTGATGTTCTGCTTGGTAGTGTGGTTTGCAAAGATATCGCCCTTCATAACAAAATGGTCGATATGCATAAGAACCTTGGTCTTGGGGTTTCTGCCGAAGAAGTATGGCTATGTCTACGCGGCATAAGAAGCATGATGCTTCGGATTAAGCATCAAGATATGGCGGCGCGAAAAATTGCCAAATATATGCAAACCCGCCCTGAAATCACCCAAGTTATTCACCCTGCACTTGAAGATAGCGAAGATTATGCGATTTGGTCACGCGACTTTACTGGCGCGGGCGGTTTGTTTTCGGTTTATTTAAAACCTGAATTAAGCGATAAAGTGAATGCAATGCTTAATTCCTATCAGATTTTTTCAATGGGCTTTTCATGGGGTGGCTTTGAAAGCCTTGTGATTGATTGCACACCGCAATTGCGCCGCAACTTCCCGAACAAGGAACAAAAAGGCGCATTGGTTCGCTATGCAATCGGCCTTGAAAATGTTGATGATTTGATTGCCGATTTGGAACGCGGGTTCGAAGCACTTAAATCCTGATATTTGGATAATTATGCCAGATTGACTGATTATCACGAATCTCAAAATGCCCATCGGGCTTTTGGCGCAAGTTTGCGTTATTTAATTCAACCTTGCCAAAACCACCCGGAATATCCAAAACATATTTCGGAAGGCCAAGGCCGCTTATAAGGCTTTTTAATTGGTCAAAAATTGCCATGCCTTCTATTGGATTAAGCTGAAAATGCCCTGTTCCTCGCGCAAGGTCGGGATGATGAAGATAATATGGCTTTATTCCATTTTCTAAAAACGCATTAAAACTATCGGCAAGAATATGTGCATCATCATTCACACCGCGCAAAAGCACGCTTTGCGATAAAAGTGTGATGCCATTATTCCTTAGTTTTTCGATTGCACTTTTAACATCTGGTGTGATTTCATTATAATGATTAATATGAAGCACCATGAAAATTGGCAAATTTGCCATATTAAGTGCGCCAATTAATTCATCATCCACAATATCGGGCATAATAATTGGAACGCGCGAATGAATACGCAATATTTTTACATTTGAAATTTCACCAATCGCTTTTGCAATTTTGGCAAGTCGCACATGACCAATCGCAAGTGAATCGCCGCCTGAAAAAATTACTTCATTAATTTCTTTGTGTGCGCCCAAATATTCAATAATCGCATCAATTTCATGGTCTGATAAAATCTTTGCATTTTCACGCCCCACCATTTCACGTCTAAAACAAAAACGGCAATAAGCGGGGCACGCATTTGTAAGTTTCAATAAAGCGCGTGATTTATAGCGATGAACCAAACCATTTAAAGGCGAATGTTCATTATCGGCAATCGGATCAAAAATTTCATATTGCGAAATTTCTAATTCTTCTTTTTGCGGCACATATTGTTTGAAAACAGGATCTCTATCATCAAAAACCTTAATAGACGCCATAATTTGCGGCGTTATTGCAATTGAATGCTCTTTTGCAACAGCTTCAATTAATGCGCTTTGTTTGGCATCAATTAAATTATTTGCCAAAAGCTCTGGGATGTTTTTGATGATTTTCAATTAATTTCTCTTTGCGCTCAAATAGGAAAATTAATAAAAAAAATCAATCCTTGCGACTTTGTAATGTAATTAGCAAAAATCTGCGAAAACGGTAACGCAAAATAATTCATTGTTTTTATTACGTTTTTACAAATTTTGTTCGAAAACTTTTTCTGTAACCTGAACGTAACATAAAACATTGAACAAGAACTCGTTCATTTTAAATATGCAAATATTAGGGCGTCGATGACACGGGGCCAATCCTCCCCCCTCCTCCCCACAAGCCCCGGGTCAAAGACAAATCAACGCCCAAAAGGGCAAGGAGATATGAAAATGAAAAAAGTTACTTTGATTACCTTGGCCGCTTTAACAATTGCGGCACCAAGTTTAGCGATGGCTCAAACTTATAATGCAAATGTTCATGGGCAAACTAGCGTTAAAATTATTGACGGCCCTGACCGCAATAAACGCCCTGATACAATTTTAATCGATGGTCCAGATCGTAATTCACGCCCAGACCTTGTAATCAATGTTCGTGATGACGATCGCCGTGACTATCGTTATGATGACCGCAGATATGATGACCGCCGTGATAATGACCGTCGTTGGGATGACCGCAGATATGATTACCGCAGAAATGATTTCTATCGTATGCGCCACGGTCATTATGATGCGCCAAGGAATTGGGGTCGTAACCGTTGCGGTTTCGGAACAGTATCTTACCGCCTTCCAAACGGTCGCATGATGTATGATAATGTATATATGTGCCAAACCCCACGCGGTGACTGGGTAGTAGCAAACCGTTAATTCAACCAAAACCAAACAAAGCCCCCGAAGAAATTCGGGGGCTTTTTTGCATTAAAAATATTTAATTACAAATACTTATCAATATGAACGAAGATTAATACTACGCTCAGATTTCGTTCAGAATCAATATGACATAATGCGTATGTTGTTAAGGCAACAACAATGGCAAGTCACAAAAACGTGATTTAAAGGAGTTTTCAAATGGCCAAAAAGTTTATGTTAGTTTCATTGGCCGCTGCAGTTTTAGCGGCACCATCTTTTGCTTCGGCGCAAAATGCCGCTGCTTATGATTATCGTGGTTACAACCCTGATACTCAATGCCAACAAAAAGTGAATAATCAGCGCACCACTGGCGGAATCATTGGCGCTTTGGCTGGTGCAGCAATTGGTTCAAATGTTGCAGGTCGCGGCGTTCGCACTGAAGGCGCAGTATTGGGTGCGGTTGTTGGCGCAGTTGCAGGTTCACAAATCGGCAAAAATAACGCTGCATGTGATGACAGATATCAATATGAGCGTGGTCGCTATGATAATCGCAATTACAGCTATAATAAGCATGACCGTCATCATGACCGTGACCGTGATGATTATTATGATAATTCTTCATACCAATCTTATGGCAATCACTATCCTGCTTACCAAGCAAGCTATAGCATTCCAACATCTTATGGCCGCGACAATTGCGGTTGGGGTAGTGCAAATTACCAAACCCCAGATGGCAGATGGACCCGTGAAAGCGTTTATATGTGCCGCCGCTATGACGGAAGCTGGGTTGTAACTAATCGCTAAGAATACACGTCAAACTTATGGCCCGCCTTTAAAAAAAGGCGGGCTTTTTTCAATAAGTGAATGTTTTCAAAATCTTCCCTAAATTAGGGAAAAGGATAGATAAAATTTTAATCATTAATATAATGCGCAGAATGTGCATTCGCCTTTAAAATCCAAGAAATGGAATAAATATGTCTTTATTGGCAAAATCGAATTTAAATAAAATAGTTTTTGGTGCTGGTTTAAGCATCTTTGCTTTTTCTTTTAGCCCAAGCTTTGCAGGCTGCCATTTTGTTGCATGCCCAAATTCGGCGCCACCGCCGCCGCCACCTGAATATCACGATAATTATTATTCTAATGTTGATACAAGCCGATATGACGATAATAATTACAAACAAGGCTATAAGGATGGATTACGCGCCGCAGGTTCAAATTCAAAAACCCGCGTAATAACAAAAGTGATTTATAAAAATAGCGCAAAAAAAACTACGGCAAAACCGGTTCAACATGTAACAAAAAAAGCGCGCACCCATAAAATTTATACCAGCACGTCTGCGCGCTCAAACTATTC
Source organism: Hyphomonadaceae bacterium (assembly GCA_027492515.1). Classification (GTDB taxonomy): domain Bacteria; phylum Pseudomonadota; class Alphaproteobacteria; order Caulobacterales; family Aquidulcibacteraceae; genus Pseudaquidulcibacter. Next base: position 8,117 of record JAPUEP010000112.1, on the reverse strand, counting down.
ATATAATCCAACACCAATGCGTGACCGTGCTGCAACTTATCATGCGCAATACAACGGGCGCACCGTAACGGCTATGGAAATGATGGGGCGCGGTGAAAGCTGGCAATCAAGCCATATTCGTATCGTGCGCTATGATGCACCTTTAGTGATTCAAAATGTAAACGGAAGAAGCTGCGGCTGGTCATCGCCATTAATGTCTGATGGTCGCTATTCAAAACAACAGTCATATGTATGCCATTGTACAGAAGGCTGGCAATTACCAAGATAATAACCTCATAAAACTGAGGATAAGGAGAAGTGGGTATGAAAAAAATAATTTTAGGATTTGGTGCAAGTGCACTAATTATTGCGTCAGCGACATCTGCAATGGCGCATGAAGGCCGCAATATCGAATGCCGCCAAGACAGAAATAATGCTGCCGTTGCAGGTGGCTTTTTAGGCGCAGGCGCAGGCGCGGCAATCGGTAAAGCAGTAGCGGCAACCCAAGTTCGCCCTGAAGGCATCGTATTAGGTGCACTTGTTGGTGCAGTTGTTGGCGCAAATATCGGCAAAGATACTGTTGCATGTGCTGATCACAATTATACACAAAACCACGGTCGCTCACATGGTGATCATTATAGCGATCATTATTATGATGGACACCGCCCAATCGCGCCTGACCATGTGGTTTATTATAATGCGCCGCCTGTTGCGTATGCACAACCTGTTGCTTATGCACCTGCACCGCAAACTTATTATAGCAACCAAAATGTTGGTTGGTATCAACCGTCGCCTTATGGTTATTATGGCTCTGGTGTTCAGGTTTCAAATTCTCAACAATATTATCAATCACAAGTCCAGGTTCAAGAATATTCAACTGGCTGGCAATATGTTCCGGCGCCAGTTCAATATATGCCACCTGTTCAATATGTACCGCCAATGCAACCTGCACCCCAGCCTGCACCATGCGGAACTTGGGTTTGCCATTAATCTATTCGAAAATAAGAGCCCTCAGGAAACTGGGGGCTTTTCAAATTAAAATATCTTGCGCTTTTGTTATAATGTAATAGCTTCCCAATATCCTTGGGAGGGAAAACATGAATTTAACACGCCGTAGCGCGGTAAAATATAGCGCGGCTTTATCAATTACTATTAGCGCGCAAAGCGCATGTGCAAAATCATTTAAAAGCCAACAAGCACCGCAATATGCCGATGCCGTTGAAACCGCACGACGTTTAAAAACTGGCGAATTAGATGTTGAAAAAAATCTTGAAGTTACAATTGAAAACGCACAAAAAATCAACAAGCAATTAAATGCCATTGTAACCACAACATTTGATGAAGCGCGCGCAATCGCCAAAACCAAACCGCAAGGAATTTTTGGCGGCCTTCCCTTTGCAATCAAAGATTTGAATGATTATCACAAAACCCCAACAATGCATGGTTCGCGCGCCTATAAAGATGCCCCAAGTTTACAACAATCACAATTTTTAAACCAAGTTGATAAATTGGGCATCATATCAATTGGCAAAACCCAAACCCCTGAATTTGGTCTTACAGGCACTACAGAGCCTTTATTGACTGGCCCTGCGCGCAATCCATGGAATGTTAATCATTCAACTGGTGGCTCATCTGGCGGCGCGGCGGCATTGGTTGCATCTGGCGTTTTAAAAATGGCGCATGCAAGTGATGGTGGTGGCTCTATTAGAATTCCTGCGGCTTGTTGCGGATTGGTTGGCCTTAAAACCTCACGCGGGCGCTTAATACGCCCCCATATGGAACGCGACCCAAGAACCGACATTTCAGTTCAAGGCGTCTTAACCCACACAATGCGCGACACAGCAACATTTTTAGCCGCAACCGAAGATCCAAATAGCGGACTTCCATTAATGGGGCTTGTTACAGATGCCAATAAAAAGCGCCTTAAAATTGGTTATTGTATAGAAAGTTTCAATGGCAGCCATATTGATGATGAAATCAAATCAGAAGTTTTAAAAACCGCCGATATTTTGAAATCTTTAGGGCATGAACTTATTCCATTCCAACCAAAAATTGATGCCAAGGCAATTGAAAATGCATTCATGCTATTATGGGCGGCGGGCGCAGCATCCGGCGTTGATGAATGGGCAAAAGCAAGTGGCAAAAAGCCAAACCCTGAATATTTTGAACCATGGACACTTTACCTTGCTCAAACCTATGTTCAAAGGCGCGAAGAATTCCCAAAAGCATTGGAGGTTTTAGGAAACCTTCAAAAGAATTTCAAAGCGCAATTTTTGCCAAATCTTGATGTGTTATTATCGCCCGTTGTCGCAACGACGGCGCCGCAAATTGGCTTTTTATCCACTGCGATTGAACCACAAACACACTATAAACGCATTGTAGAATTTGCCCCATTTTTTACCGCAATTATGAATGCATCTGGCGCCCCTGCCCTTGCATTACCAATGGGACAAAGCAAATCAGGCCTTCCAATTGCAATACAATTAGCAAGTGATATGGGTAATGAACGTGCCTTACTAGAATTAGGGTTTGAACTTGAAAAAGCAAATCCTTGGATAAATCGCAAACCACAAATTTGGGCTGAATAAAATGAAAAATTATAAATCTATAAAAATATTTATGCTATCGCTTCTAAGCTTTTGCGCCACTAGCGCAATTGCCGACCCCATAACTTCCGATGATATCGAGATACTTAAATGGGTAAATACTAATATTTTTGGATGTGATGTTAAGCATGGTGAAATTACATCACGTGTAATTTTTGCTGCAAGGGTTTCTGATGATTTGACTTTGCGTGGTGAACAGATTGAATCGATAAATATTAATGGCGAAGTTTATCGCAAAAACAGTGAATTTAGCGGTAATGCTGGGCGCAATACGCGCTCCCTAACAATGTATTTTGAAAATTATCGTGTAACATCTTATGACCCAATACCTGATTATAATTGGGGCGAAGATTACCAAATTCAAATTTGGCCACAAAAAACCGCCAATGGTTTTGAAATCCAAGGTCAGGTTATTGCAAACAATGGTTCGCGCACTAATTTGGAATATTGTGAACCATATAAAGGCTAATTTAATGGCCGAATTTTAAATATATAAAAATTCCAACGCCAATCATAACAATTGTATCGACGATTATAAAAATGAAAAGGTGTTTTTTTGATAGTTTAAATTTTTCCATAATTTTTTCTATCGCAAAAATCCTAAAAAATTATTTTCGCCTTGCGTGCCATTCATCGCGCGTGATTTCCCATGTTTGGCTTAGTCTTTCGCCGGCAATATATTTTCGCATTTCTTCTTTAATGACACGCATACCTTGTTTAATTGATATATTGCTTGATGCAGTATTTTCAATTGCTTTATGGATTTGCATTGTCTCCATGCCCAAATCATCAAACCAGAAATCAGTTACAATTTGCGCAGCTTCAGACATAAGACCTTGACCATGCCATTTGGGTGCAAGCCAAAAACCACGATGCCGCCCCTCTTCAAGGCCAAGATTTATAATTCCAATTAATTCATCAGGCGCAGATTTTGGGAAAATTGACCAATACCACGCTTGTTGCCGTTCAATACTTGGCGTTACAATATTTTCAATAAAATCAATTGCCCCATTTTCAGGATAAGGCCAAGGGATACGGTCAGATAAATATTTCACAATTTCCCATTGCGGAAAAGTTTTTTGAATCTGCGGTGCGTGTTCAATGCTTACAGGAATAAGCATTAAGCGTTCGGTTTCTAATTGACGGATTTTATTTAACATTGAAGTTTAAGTTTTGAATTTGTAGAATATGTTTTACCATTTTTGACATAATGCTTAATACCAGCATTTGTGCCTTTATACGTAACATCAAATGAAGTGTCTTTTTTGATATTACCAATAAGCCCCTTGGTTTCGCCCCTGTCATCACTCATGAAGGTTAAATCTGAATAGATTGTGCGCGGACCTTCTGGCGCAAGTTCAACCAAATCGGTGGTTGAGCATGTGATACCCTGTGATGAGCTTGTGCCTTCAATGAAAATAACAATATTTGATGTGATTTCATCATTAAGCCCAATATCAGCAATCTGCCCCATTGAACCTGATTCAATTGTAAAATCTGGTGATTTCACCAATTGGTAAGCGCCATTTTTCACGTCAAAATAATGAATTTTCACATAACCAGGATTAATTGGATATGGATCAACTGCCCCGCCAACACTTATAAGGGCTTTCTTATTATTACCCATATCAACAAGGTTTTGCGCTTCAAATTCAATCCCATCAATCTTTGTTTTCAATGATGGGGATTTTAAATTCCACGCCATCATAAAAGCCTTATCTTTTGATAATTCCACATTAGGAATTACATCAGAAGCTTGGGATTGATTTGAAATTGTATTTGCAACTTCATTGGCTAATAAAGTTGGTTCTTGCGTATTAGCTTGCGATATTTCAGGTTTTTTATTTGTAGTTTTTGAATATGCAAAATAGCCAATAGCCCCAAAAATTACTGCAACTGGCAACACAAATAATTGATATGACTTTTTCAAAACAATCCCCTTTTATTTGCATTTCTAATAAAAGTTTAGGGCAAAAAAATGGCGGGCACAACGCCCGCCAAAATCTTATTCGATATGTGGAACCGACGTTGGCGGTGCATCGGGGTCATCTTCATGTACTTCAACATGACCACGCCCAAGGTGCGAACTATTTTTGGAATATAAGAAATATACCACAAGACCTAATACAGCCCATAAAATAAAGATTTTTATGGTTTTCATATCAAGGTTAGCGAACAAATATACGCAACCAATAACTGCAAGTGATGCAGTAATCCAAACCGCAGGGGTTTTAAACGGTCTTGCACGTTTTGGATCAGTATAACGCAATACAACAACGGCAATTGCAACTGTTGCAAAGGCAAACAATGTTCCCGCATTTGAAATATCCGCCAAAATCCCAACGCTTCCGAATGCCGCAAATAATGCAACCGCAGCACCAGTAATGATAGTGATTACGTGTGGTGTTTTGAATTTAGGGTGAATTTTTGAAAATACTTCTGGTAATAAACCGTCACGGCTCATAACGAAGAAAATACGGGTTTGACCAAACATCATCATAAGAATAACGGTTGGAAGCGCCAAAACAGCCGCCGCACCAACTAATGTTCCCATTAATGGGTGATTAATTTGACGAAGTGTCCATGCCAATGCTTCTTTAGAACAAACAACAGAATTTGCGCCATGGTCCGCACATGCCGCAGTTAATTCGGCTGTACCAGGTGAAATACCTTTACCCATTGCATCAAGAATTGGTTGTGCGCCAACTGTACCAATTACGCCACCTGCTACAAGCATATAGAAAATAGTACAAATAGCCAAAGAACCAATCAAACCAATTGGCATATTTACTTGTGGGTTTTTGGTTTCTTCAGCAGCAGTAGAAACCGCATCAAAGCCAACATAAGCAAAGAAGATAGATGCAGCAGCAGCCGAAATGCCTTTAAATCCAAGTGGTGCAAATGGTTCAAAATGTGCTTTTGCGCTTGCTGGGTCTTTTGACATTGCCATATAAGCAAGGATTACAAAGAATGTAAGCGCAGTAATTTTAACAACAACAAGAACCGAATTTACCGCCGCACTTTCTGTAGTTCCAACAACCAATAACGCAGTCACCGCAAGTGCGATAATTAGCGCAGGAAGGTTGATAATACCGCCAGAAAACGGCCCAACTGCCAATGCGTGTGGAATTACAATGCCCATTTGATGTTCTAAAAGCCCAACAAAATAGCCAGACCAACCAACCGAAACCGCAGAGGCCGCAACCGCATATTCAAGAATAAGCGCCCAACCAACCATCCATGCAAGTAATTCGCCCAAAACCGCATAAGTATATGTATATGCAGATCCAGAAACTGGAACCATTGACGCCAGCTCAGAATAGCAAAGCGCAGCAACGGCACAAACGACACCTGCGATAACAAATGACCAAATCATACCTGGCCCTGCTTTTTGCGCAGCTTCAGCAGTTAATACAAAAATACCGGTGCCGATAATTGCCCCGATACCCAACATTGTTAATTGAAATGCGCCCAGTGAACGATGCAATGATTTTTTTTGCGCCGTTGCAAGAATTGCATCCAATGGCTTAATCCGCCAGTTATTCATTATAATCCCTCCAGCCTCTATGGTTGGTTTTGTCAATTAGAGTCTATTATTATCCGCAATGGAGCCAAAATAGCACCATTCCATTGAAGCACACGCTAAGGGCAAAATTTCAATTCTGCAACTGTCTTTGCATTACAAATTTGCGGTAAACTGTATGATTATTGCATAATTAGTGCGAAACATGCTGCTTTTTTGCGCGAAATTTGTTAATTGCAAAAAATGACTGATGATAAAAATATATATTCAAGCCTCGAAAGCCTTGGAAAAATGGTTTCGGGTTATTATTCACCTGAAAGTGCAATTTTAGAACGTGTAACCAACCCACATAATGGCACAAATTATGTTGCGCGCTTTACCGCACCTGAATTCACATCTCTTTGTCCTGTTACTGGGCAGCCCGATTTTGCGCATATTGTTATTGATTATGTACCGGGTAAATATCTTGTTGAATCAAAATCTTTAAAGCTTTTCTTAACATCATTTCGTAACCATGGCGCGTTTCATGAAGACTGCACAATTTACATTGCAAAACGCCTTGTAGAATTGCTTGAACCAGTTTGGTTGCGAATTGGCGGCTATTGGTATCCGCGTGGCGGAATTCCAATTGATGTATTTTGGCAAACAGGAAATGCACCAGAAGGCACATGGATACCTGAACAAGGCGTTCCAACCTATCGCGGGCGTGGATAATTGCGGATAATCTGCATTTGACACTTAATGTGTTAGTGTGATAATACACCATGCATCAATAAGGATTGTATGATGTTAAATAGATTATTCCCAAAACAAATTGACAATAATTATCAAGGCTCAAAAATTGCAATTGTGATACTTGCGCTAATCACGATTGTAAAAATGCTTATGGGAATAAATATTGGCGGCTTTAACCCCTTTATCCCAACCGAATATATTTTATCCCATGTTGATGGTGTTCCATTAGACACTTATCCAATGGAAGCGGGTCAAACCATTATTTCAATGGCGCAATCTTGGGGTCTTGATATGCTTATTTTAAGCTTATTAAGCGTCTTGATAATGGTAAGATACAGAAGTGCAATTCCGATAATGTTTATTATATATTTATCGGAAAATTTCATACGCGAATTACCGTCTTTGGTAAAAATTTTCGATCAATTATTATCGGGCATAGCTTTATCAATGGCGGCGATTATAAATATATCACTTATTGCTTTATTGTTTGTTGGCCTGATATTGTCGATTTACAAGCCAAGGGCAAAAATTTATAAAAAATAATAATTAAGGGCTAAAAATGGCAAAAATTAAGCGTACAGATGCGCCAGTTGATTTAATCGATTTACAAGATACATCAAATTCACAAATTAAAAAAATCCTGCATTTGAATAATCAATTTGCAAAAGAATGTTCAAAACTTGATAATGAACGCCTTGAATTCATGATTGCAGAAGCGTTTGCGGCAATTGCCATTTCACCTGATATTGCATTCTTTTTGGCCTATGATGAAAATTCAAAATATGATGGTGTTCATTTCACATATCTAAAAGAAAAATTCGAAAACTTTATCTATCTTGATAGAATTATTGTTAAAAAAGCCGAACAAGGCATGGGAATTGGCACTTCGCTTTATGAATGTCTTTTCGAACTTGCCGAAGAAGCAGGCGTAGAATCTATTCTATGCGAAGTAAATGTAGAACCACCAAATGACATTTCACACGAATTCCATCTTGCACTTGGATTTGAAGAAATTGAAGACAGGCAAATAAGCGACGATAAAATTGTTCGCTATTATAAATATGATTTATAATTTCGTGCATTAAGCCAATATCAATTTTCCTATGTTATCAAGATTAAATGGGGAAAAATAGACAATATCTAGCGTTTATAATTGCAATTGCGATTGGCTTATTATTTTCTTATTCCCAAATAATCCATCAATGGCAAAAAGTTTCAGGCTTTGTTTTGCCCGATAGCGATGACATAATGCGAACACTGCGCGTTCGTGAATG
>JAPUEP010000111.1 GCA_027492515.1 Hyphomonadaceae bacterium | reverse complement strand
GGGCGCATCGGGGGCAATTTATGGTGTTCGCGCCCTTGATATGTGTAAAGAAATGGGTGTTGAGACGCATTTAATTATTACCAAGGCCGCCGAACTAACCCTGCAAAATGAAGGCCTGCCAAATTCAAAAGAAATTATGGCGCGTGCCGATTATTGTCATAAATTATCAGATGTTGGCGCATCTATTGCCTCTGGCTCTTTCAAAACCGATGGAATGCTAATTGCGCCATGTTCAATAAAAACCATGAGTGAGATTGCAACAGGCGTTACATCAAACATTCTAACACGTTCTGCAGATGTGCAATTAAAAGAGCGTCGGCGTGTAGTTTTAATGGTGCGTGAAACCCCGCTTCATTATGGTCATTTAAAAACCATGACGCATTTAACCCAAATGGGCGCAATAATTTTCCCACCAGTTCCGGCATTTTACGCAGGCTTAAAATCAATTGAGGATATGGTTGATCAATCCGTTGCGCGCGCCCTTGATATGTTTGACATTGAAACAAAAATTTTACGCAGATGGGGTGAAAATAATTAACGAATTTTGTTATAATGGCACAATAAGGTAATTAAATGTCAAGTGATTATAGCCCACCAGATGAAGTTGAAGATATTGAAATCAGACGCAAATTATTTGCGCTGCGTGAAGAGCATCGCACTTTAGATGAGACAATAAACGAGCATTTTGAAAAAAATCCCAATGATCAAATCACATTGGGGCGTTTAAAGCGCCAAAAATTGCAATTAAAAGATCAAATCAAGTTTTTCGAAGATCAATTACGCCCTGATATAATCGCTTAATTCTTACAGCGCTTAAAGGTGCGACCACTATTACCTTCTTTATCAACGCCATTGCGAACCACAATATTTGGTGGCTGATCTGGTAAATGGCCTTCGAATGTCCATTCAAACATTTTATCAGGCCCAAGAATTTTATATTGTTCAAAAGTTTGATTGCAGCCAACAGGCGCACAAACGCGGGTTTGAACCTCAATAATTTGATTTTTCAAAGCATATTTTATGATTTCTAAAGGTTCGCCACTTCCCAATTCACCGAAACCAACTTCGACCCTATTTGGTGGATTTTGTTTGTTCAAAAAGCTAAATTTTTGAAAATTAGATTGCGGGTCACAATTTTCACCGCGCCACACGCCAGAGGATAAAAAATTTATTGCCTGTTGCGTGCTGCTGATTATTTTTTTTTGTTTTGACGGTGCGGCAGAAACATTAATTGCGCCAAATAATATCGGCGCAATAATTAATAATACTGATTTTTTAAATTTTATCATGCGCAAATTATATGCGTATAATATTAATCAAAGCTGATTAATTTGATGCAACGACAAGTTTTTTAACAAATCTTTCAACTGCCCATTCGGCATCATGCCATGTCCAATCATATTGGGAATGCCAAATATCATTACCATAATAATCATATTTAGTTTCAGCAACTAATTTGCCAGATTGGTCAAAAACCTTACCCGAAATATTAGCGCCGCCAATACTAAAGCTTTGATAAGAAAGCCCAGGTTTATTATCCATTTGCTGCATAGTTGGGCGGTTTGGCGTAATCTGGTTTATGTTTATTTCATAGCGATAGTCTTTGCCGCTAAATTTTTTGGCAATTTCTTCTTTAATCATATCAGTGATTACAGTTTTTTCTTTTTCGCCATATTCTTCGGCGAATTGCTTTTCAAGTTTTTGATCGAAGACAATATTAATTTGTTCGCCTTGTGCAAAGCTTGCGCTTGATGCTGTTAATATAGCACCGCAAATAACAAAATTTAAAAGCAAAGATTTTTTCATTTCTGCAAACTCCAAACGCATGAATTATGTCATAAGAATCAAATAAATCAAATTAAGCAATGTTAATGTGCTATATTATTGGCAAAAAATATTTGCATTACACGAAGCGCGAAATGCAATGCATACATTTGACGTAACAAAGCCGTATTTTCACGAAACTATGATTGTGCATGATTTTATAAAAAGCAAAACCAATGAAACAAATTCATTGGAGAAGAAAATGCGTATAAAATCATTCATCATTTCAGGTCTTTTAACAACATTAATCGGCGGCATTGCAATTGCACAAGATGCACAAACGGCAAAATTAAAAGTCTATGTTGAAGGGATTGAATCGGACAAAGGACAAGTTCTTGCAACCTTGTGCAAAAAAGAAGAATTTTTAAAATCAAAATGTGAATATAGCGCGCAATTAAACCTTGCCAATAATTCTGAACATGTTTTGGTTTTTGAAAATATTAAAACTGGCGAATATGCGCTTCAGCTTTTTCATGATGTCAATAATGATTTCAAACTTCAAACCAATGTTATGGGTATCCCAACTGAACCATTCGCTTTTAGCAATAATGCAAAAGGCAAATTTGGCCCACCAAAATTTGAACAAGCGGCATTCGAAGTAACGCCAGAAACCGAAATCACCGTAACTTTTGAACAATAGGCATCATAATGCTAGAGGCACTAATACATTTTGGTGCGGCAAATCTTGATGATCAAAATAATCTTGATGCCGCCCCCAAAACGATTGAAAAAAAAGAGACGAAAAAAGTAAGCCAACCCAAAAATGGCGAAACTATTATTGTTAAAACCCGCAAAATTTCAAAACCCTTTGCCAATATCGTTTTTAGGCAAATGGATATTTATACAAATCCTGCATCCAAAGCCGATGTCTTATTGGCGGTTTCAGATTTACAATTTGCAACAAACAATAATAATTCTGCCGAAGTGATTTTGCGCGGTGGTTCGCCAAAATTAACGCGCACCTATTTTAATGACGTTCCGATTTATGAGATTGTGCGCGGCGCTTCCCAGCTTCAGGTTTCGCGCGGGTTTTCAATTTTTAATACGGCAACAATTGATGGGGTTGAAACTTATGCATCATCCCCACCTGCTTATTTTGCCAATACTGCGGGCGGCGTAATAAGAATTATGCCGCAAGATACAATAAGCGAAGGTGGCGAATTACAAGTAAATCTTACAAAATTATCGCTAAGTTATGGTGTTGCCAATAAAGGGCCAAAGCGCGGATATTTTCAAATTTATTCTGATTTATCATCATTGGGGCCGTTAATTGCGTTAAACCCCGATATTGGCAATCGGGTTAAATATGAACATGGTTTCGATGTTGGTTCGAATATTTTCTATGCATTGGATGATAAAAACCAAATTAGGCTTTTGAATATTTATGAAACCGAAGATGCCAAATACCAATATAATTTATTCAAAACGGATGATTTCCTTGGTTTAAGGCGAAATAGAAATTATAATTTATTTTCTTACGAGCATGATTTTGGTAAAAACCGTTTAAAATTAGATTTGGCAAAAACTTTTATAAATCAAAGTGTTGATATTGATAATAATAATTATCGCAATGAAAACCAATATGATTATGCCGATATAAATCTTGCAGGGAAGTTTGCCAAAGCGCCTATTTCATATCGCTTTGGCGTCAATTATGAAAATTTTGATCTTTTCACCCGCGCGGCAATTATTCGCCCAGAAATCAATTTTGCCATAAATGCTGATGCGCAGCAAACAAAGGATTATGGCTCTATTTATGGTTTCGCCACTTATAATCAAAGCGAATATGCATCATACGCCTTGGGCATAAGAAAATATTGGAAAAATTCACTTGATTTAGATGATAGTTTGCAATTTAGCGCGGCATTTAAAACCAAATCTAAAAAGCATAATTTCATTATTTCTTATGGTGAATATGGTGCGGTGGTTCTGCCAAATCGTTCGGCTTTTGACGGCATTGGTAAAGGTAGTTCGCAATCGGCTTCATTGGATTATAAATATAAAAACGGAAGCAATAATTTTGGCTTTGGTATTTATAATAAAAAAGAAAATTTGGATGGGCGCGAAACCACTATAAATGGTTTTGATGGTTCATTTGGTTTTATGCTTAATCCAAAAACTGAAATAAGCGGCACATTTGCCCGTTCAATTCCGTATTTCTATAAAAATGACGAAAAGCAAGATGGCGAAAACAAATTGGATTATTTATTCAAGGTGAAGGCCAAAATTGTAACCGCGCCATCAAATTATGTGAATTTTATTTTTACAAGCATGTCAGGGCAAGTATATTCAAACCCAATTGGCGCAAGTCAGGATATAAATGGCGATATTATCAAAATTTATGGCAATTTGAATGATAGAAAATTAAAACCCTATCAAAGCCTTGATTTTAATTATATCTTTAGCGCGAAATTCTGGCCCAATGAGAAAAAGCCAATCATGTATTTGAATGTAAACAATATTCTTAATCACACAAATGAAGCGGGCGTTGAATATAATCAGGATTTAAGCCAAAGCAAAATAAGAACTTATGTCAAAAGAACATGGGTTATAGGGGCAATATTTTCATTTTAAAGCAAATTAAGCGCCTTTAATCCCTTCATGAATGAACGGCTTATTGGTGCTTTAATTTGGTTTTTTAAAAGATAAAAATTCTTGCCATAATCTTTTTGATTTTCTTCAATGGCGCCAATTGCAACCCACCATGAGCGGTGGGTTTGCACCCCCTCTATACCCTCTAAATCCTTGAGGGCATCGCCAAAACGGTAAAGGATTAATTCATAGACAATTGATGTATAGATACGCAAATAATGATCTTCAGATTTGATTGCATAAATTGTTGCATGGCGATATTTTATTGGCAATCTGCTTATAAGTTTTGGGGTTTCATTATTGGTTGCAGCAACATGGGTTTGCAATGGAACGCGCTCAATAAGCGAATGCAATATCGTAAAAAATCCCGATATAAGCATTACAGTGGGCATGAACCACAAATAGCGTTTCACAGATATGTCAAAATGAAAAAACACACTTCCCAAAAGCATGATGAAAAATGTGGTTGGGATTGCCATAATTACTAAAAATAAAATGTGATATAAAATTGGCTTATCATCATCATTTATGAATTTATCCAAGACATAGCTTGTAAAAAATGCAAAAAAACTTCCGATAAAGCTTGCAATTATGAATAAAGCCAATCGGTTTAATAAAGGGGCATCAGAAGTTCCAAAAGCGCCTGCAAGCCCCAAAAAACCACCAACAAATATAGAAACAATCACATTTCTAGAAAATTGGTTTTTAAGAAGTTTATTAAATTCCATTGCTTCCTCAATTTTCTAAAATGAATCATTTTTTCTTAAGTTTACCCAATAAGTTTTTAAATGAGTTTTGACAATGAAGATATGCAAAATAGTTGGTCATATAAGGTTTGTTAATATATTGGGCGCTTTTCAATTATTTAAGTGATAAAAATCAGTTTTTAATCTGCTTTTTCGACTTAAGTATGCGCCAATAAAGGTTGATTGAGAAAAAAGAGGGTTCTATAAGCCCAATTGCCTGTTGCATGGGCGAATTGCGCCCATGTTCATGGGTAAATTTTTTCGCCGTTTTGCATAAAGATTGGTTTCCATGAATATTCACGAATATCAAGCCAAAGAAGTGCTCGCCAAATATGGTGTGCCTGTACCTGTTGGCTATCCTGCATTTTCTGTTGAAGAGGCAATTGAGGCCGCCAAAAAGATTGGTGGTAATTTTTGGGTTGTAAAAGCACAAATCCACGCTGGTGGTCGCGGTAAAGGTAAATTCAAAGAATTACCTGCCGATGCAAAAGGCGGTGTTCGCCTTTGCCCTGGCCTTGATAAAGTTGGCCCAAATGCACAAGAAATGTTGGGCAATACGCTTGTAACAATTCAAACTGGCCCTGCTGGTAAAGAAGTTCGCCGTCTATATGTTTCAGAAGGCGCGAACATTACTAAAGAATTTTATCTTTCACTTTTGGTTGATCGCGGCACTGGCCGTGTTGCTTTTGTGGTTTCACAAGCGGGCGGTATGGATATTGAAACTGTTGCCCATGACACACCAGAAGCAATCACAACAATTATCGTTGATCCAAATACTGGCGTTACTGCTGCCGATGTTGCAGAAGTTGTTAAATGCCTTGGCCTTGAAGGTGATTTGGCTGCGCAAGCAAAACCACTTTGCGAAAACCTATATGAGGCTTTTGTAAAATCGGACATGTCAATGCTTGAAGTTAATCCTTTGATTATCGATGCCGATAAAAATTCACTTGTTTGCTTGGACGCTAAAGTATCATTTGATTCGAATGCTCATTTCCGTCACCCTGAATGGGATGAAATGCGCGACCTTACCGAAGAAGATGCAAAAGAAATTGAAGCATCTAAATATGACCTTGCTTATATCGCATTAGATGGAACAATTGGTTGTATGGTGAACGGCGCAGGTCTTGCTATGGCAACTATGGACATCATCAAACTCTATGGCGAAGAGCCTGCAAACTTCCTTGATGTTGGTGGCGGTGCAAGCCGTGAAAAAGTAACGGCTGCGTTCAAAATTATCACTTCTGACCCTGCTGTAAAAGGTATTTTGGTAAATATCTTTGGTGGCATCATGCGCTGCGATATTATCGCGGAAGGCGTTGTTGAAGCGGTTAAAGATGTTGGCCTAAAAGTTCCTTTGGTGGTTCGCCTTGAAGGTACAAATGTTGAAGCTGGTAAACAAATCATTCGTGATTCGGGATTAAATGTTATTCCTGCCGATGATTTGGCTGATGCAGCACAAAAAATTGTTAAAGCCGTGAAGGAAGCTAATTAAGATGTCTATCCTTATCAATAAAAACACAAAAGTTATCTGTCAGGGCTTTACTGGCAAAAATGGTACTTTCCACTCAGAGCAAGCAATTGCCTATGGAACCCAAATGGTTGGCGGCGTAAGCCCTGGTAAAGGTGGTCAAACCCATCTTGGCCTTCCTGTTTTCAATTCTGTTGCCGAAGCTAAAGAGCAAACTGGTGCAGATGCAACCGTGATTTATGTTCCACCACCAGGTGCAGCAGCGGCAATCATCGAAGCAATTGATGCGGAAATTCCACTAATCACATGTATCACCGAAGGCATTCCAGTTTTGGATATGGTTCGTGTAAAGGCTAAATTAGAGAAATCAAAATCACGCCTTATCGGCCCTAACTGCCCTGGCGTTCTTACACCTGATGAATGCAAAATCGGTATTATGCCGGGTTCAATCTTCAAAAAAGGTTCTGTTGGCGTATTATCACGCTCTGGCACTTTGACTTATGAAGCTGTGTTCCAAACTTCAAATGCTGGCCTTGGTCAAACTACTGCCGTTGGTATTGGTGGCGACCCTGTTAAAGGAACAGAATTTATTGATATTTTGGAAATGTTTTTGGCCGATGATGAAACCAAATCAATCATTATGATTGGTGAAATTGGTGGATCAGCCGAAGAAGATGCAGCGCAATTCCTTATCGATGAAGCAAAACGTGGTCGTAAAAAACCTATGGCTGGCTTTATCGCAGGTCGTACCGCACCTCCAGGGCGTCGCATGGGTCATGCTGGCGCGATTATTTCTGGTGGTAAAGGTGGTGCCGAAGATAAGATTGCTGCAATGGAAGCGGCTGGTATCAAAGTTGCCCCAAGCCCTGCGGCTTTGGGTTCAACCCTATTGGAAGTATTGAATAAATAGGTTTAATGGTGCGTTATCTGGGGATGGCGCACCTTAAGCCAAATCAGGGATAAAACCATGAGCGACGAGCAAAGAAGCGCGCAAAACCAAGCACTTAACGCCACTTCATTTCTATATGGCGGTTCTTCACTTTACCTTGAAAGCCAGTATGAAAAATGGCTACAAAACCCAAATTCAGTTGAAAAATCTTGGGCTGATTTCTTTTCAGGTTTAGAAGATGGCAATGCGGCGCAAAAAACCAAACCATCATGGGCGCGCAATGATTGGCCGCGCAATGAAGCATCTGAATTAATTGCAATGCTTGATGGCGATTGGTCTTTGCTTGAAAAGAAAGTTGAAAAGAAAATTGCCGACAAGGTTGCAAAACCTGTAACTGATGCCGAAGTTTTACTTGCAACCCGTGATTCTATCAAAGCTTTGATGATGATACGTGCATTTCGTGCGCGCGGTCATTTGGCGGCAAATCTTGACCCGCTTGGTCTTGACGACTTCCGCGAGCCGCAACCTGAATTAGATCCTGCGACTTATGGTTTTACTGATGCCGATTTAGACAGAAAAATCTTTATCGATAATGTTCTGGGTATGGAATACGCAAGTGTTCGCGAAATGGTTGACATTTTGCGCCGCACTTATTGCCAAACCTTAGGTTTGGAATTCATGCATGTTTCAAACCCTGAAGAAAAAAAATGGCTTCAAGAGCGTATGGAAGGCCCAGATAAAGGGGTTTCATTCACTAAAGAAGGCAAAATCGCAATATTAAACAAAATTGTTCAAGCCCAAGGTTTTGAGCAATTTGTTCACAAACGTTACCCTGGTACAAAACGCTTCGGCCTTGATGGTGGTGAAGCTTTAATTCCTGCGATGGAACAAATCATTAAACGCGGTGGTAATTTGGGTGTTCAAGATATGGTTCTTGGTATGCCACACCGTGGACGTTTGAATGTTCTTTCTGCGGTTATGGGTAAACCATATCATGTTATTTTCCACGAATTCCGTGGTGGTTCGGCAACACCTGATGATGTTGCAGGTTCTGGTGACGTTAAATATCACATGGGTGCTTCATCTGACCGTGAATTTGATGGCAATAATGTTCACCTTTCATTGACACCAAACCCATCACACCTTGAAATCGTGAATCCTGTTGTTTTGGGTAAAGTTCGCGCAAAATTCATGCAACATGGCAAAGTTCCTGCGGAACAATTTGGCAAAGTTATGCCAATTCTGCTTCATGGTGATGCCGCATTCGCTGGGCAAGGTGTTGTTGCCGAATGTTTCGCCATTAGTGGCGTTAAAGGCCATCGCACAGGTGGTACAATTCACTTTATCGTGAATAACCAAATCGGCTTTACAACCGCACCAAAATATTCGCGTTCATCACCTTATCCATCTGATGTTGCACTAATGGTGCAAGCACCGATTTTCCACGTTAATGGCGATGATCCAGAGGCGGTGGTTTATGCGGCAAAAGTTGCAACCGAATATCGTCAACAATTCAAAAAAGATGTCGTAATCGATATGTTCTGTTATCGCCGTTATGGTCATAATGAGGGCGACGATCCAACAATGACAAATCCAATAATGTATTCACGCATTAAGGATCAACCATCAACCCAAGATATTTATGCCAAACGTCTTATTGCCGAGGGTCTTTTGACCCAAGCAGAATTTGACAAAATGGTTACTGATTTTGACAATTTCTTGGATGCTGAATTTGAAAAAGGCAAAGAATATAAACCACAAAAAGCAGACTGGCTTGATGGGGTTTGGACTGGCCTTGGACTACCTGCTTCAGAAGATCGCCGTGGCGAAACTGCGGTTGCGCTTGAGAAATTAAAAGAAATTGGCGAAAAAATCACATTAATCCCGCAAGATTTCAACATTCACAAAACTGTTGAACGCGTGGTTAAAGGCCGCCGTTCAATGATTGACGCGGGTGAAGGTCTTGATTGGGCAATGGGTGAGCATTTGGCATTTGCAACCTTGCTTGCCGAAGGTTTCCCAATCCGCCTTGCGGGGCAAGATTCTTGCCGTGGCACATTCTCGCACCGTCATTCACATTTTATCGACCAAGTAACAGAGGCGCGATATACGCCGCTTATGAATTTGGGCGATGGACAGGCTGATTATGAAGTAATCGATTCTGCTTTATCAGAAGAAGCAGTTCTTGGTTATGAATATGGTTATTCATTGGGCGCACCAAACACATTAACAATGTGGGAAGGCCAATTCGGCGATTTCGCAAATGGTGCCCAAGTTGTAGTTGACCAATTCATTTCATCGGGCGAGCGCAAATGGTTGCGTATGTCGGGCTTGGTAATGTTATTGCCACACGGCTATGAAGGCCAAGGGCCAGAACACTCATCTGCGCGCCTTGAACGCTATCTTCAACTTTGTGCAGAAGATAATTTGCAAGTTGTGAATTGTACAACCCCTGCGAATTATTTCCACGTTTTACGTCGTCAAATTCACCGCGAATTTCGTAAACCTTTGATTATTATGACGCCAAAATCATTGCTTCGTCATAAAAGATGTATTTCAACCTTGGCTGAATTTGGCCCTGGTTCTTCATTCCACCGTGTATTGTGGGATGATGCGGAATACAAAAAAGGTTCAAGCGTTGCGCTAAAAGCGGATAAAGACATTAAACGCGTAATTATGTGCTCTGGCAAAGTTTATTATGATTTGTTTGAAGCACGTGAAGCGCGTGGTCGTGAAGATATTCAAATTCTTCGCGTTGAACAACTTTATCCTTTCCCTGCAAAATCACTTATCAATGAGCTTTCACGCTTTAAAAATGCTGAATTTGTATGGTGTCAGGAAGAACCAAAAAATATGGGTGCATGGTCATTCATGGAACCAAATATTGAATGGGTGCTTGATAAAATTGGCGCGAAAAATAAACGTGCACGTTATGCTGGTCGTCCTGCCTCTGCTTCGACTGCGGCGGGCCTCATGAGCAAACATACAAAAGAACTCGAAAATTTCCTATCGGATGCATTAGATTAATAAAGGGCTTTGAAAAATGATTGATATTCTAACCCCCGCACTTGGTGAATCAGTTTCTGAAGCCACCATCGCAAAATGGAATAAAAAAGCTGGTGAAGCTGTTAAGAAAAACGATATTTTGGTTGAACTTGAAACCGATAAAGTAACCTTAGAAGTTTCAGCAGAAGCCGATGGCGTATTATCTGAAATTTTAAAGCCAGAAGGTGAAACTGTTGGTGTTGGTGATGTTTTGGGTAAATTGGATGCGGGTGCTACTGCATCAAGCGCGCCTGTCGCCGCTGCACCTGCTGCCGCGCCTGCGCCTGTTGCAGCTGCGCCTGCCGCTTCAACTGGAAGCCATGCGCCTATGCCGTCTGCGGGTGTAATTCTTGATGGTGCGGGTGTTGCTGCATCATCTGTTGCAGGTTCTGGTAAAGATGGGCGTGTAACTAAGGCTGATGCATTGGCTGCGGTTGCATCACTTTCAGCTGCGCCTGCCGCTGCTGCACCTGCTGCATCTGCACCGCGCGCAACTGGCCCACGTGAAGAGCGTGTTAAAATGACACGCCTTCGCCAAACAATTGCCCGCCGTCTTAAAGATGCGCAAAATGTTGCTGCAATGCTTACCACATTCAACGAAGTTGATATGTCGGGCGTAATGAATGCGCGCAATAAATACAAAGATATTTTTGAAAAGAAACATGGCACAAAACTTGGCTTTATGTCTTTCTTTGTAAAAGCGGTTGTAACTGCGCTTAAAGATGTTCCTGCGGTTAATGCGGAAATTGATGGCACTGACCTTATCTATAAAAATTATTATGATATTGCGGTTGCCGTTGGCACTGATAAAGGCCTTGTGGTTCCTGTATTGCGTGATTGCGATGTGCTTTCACTTGCAGGAATTGAAAAAGGCATTGCAGACCTTGGCAAAAAAGCCCGCGATGGCGCGCTTTCAATGGAAGATATGCAAGGTGGCACATTCACCATTTCAAATGGCGGTGTTTATGGCAGCTTGATGTCAACCCCAATCTTGAATGCACCGCAATCAGGTATTTTGGGAATGCACAAAATCCAAGACCGCGTGATGGTTGAAAATGGTCAAATGGTAATTCGCCCAATGATGTATCTTGCGCTTTCTTATGACCACCGAATTGTTGATGGCAAAGAAGCGGTTACATTCTTGGTTCGCGTAAAAGAATGCCTTGAAAACCCTGAACGCATGTTGCTTGATATTTAGTACTTGCTGTAGTTTAATTTTTAATTCTATAATAATGGCTCATTTCTTGAATGGGCCATTGTTTTTTGGGCTTATTGCATCATTTTGGAATTATTATGGGCGTTTTTGTAGGTATCGCAGGTTTAATTATTGCGCTTTATGCAATTTATTGTGGTTTGGGCCTTTGGATGGCACAGCATGTAATGGCGGTTGAACGCGGCGAAGAAGCGCTTATGGATGAAGATGGTCAAACTATTCTTGACCAATTACCAAGCGCGCATATTGAAATGATGAAACATTATTATAATGGAATGCCGGGAATTATATGGCGGTTTGCATTTTTGTGTTTGGTGGCTTCAATTGGTTGTTTGCTTATGAATTTGCCATATGCTGTTCACTTATTTGCAATTGCCCTTGGCCTTGATTGCCTATTATTCATAACCTATGAGAAGAAAAAACAATTTCTTTCACAAACATCATATGCCGAGCGTTTGTTTGATGGCGTGCAATATCTTGCCTTATTAGCGGCACTTGCGATTTTGGTTTGGAACAATACCCACTTAGTTTAAACGGCGATTGCGCTTTCTTTGGAATTTTCTTTAGCGGTCAAAGTTTCATCAATTGCGGCAAATAATAAATCTGGCCTGATTGGTTTTGACACATGCGCATCCATGCCTGATCTAATACATTCTTGAACATGGTGCGTCATTGCATTGGCGGTAAGTGCGATAATTGGGGTGCGTGTGCGCCCCATCTCTTTTTCAAGACGCCTTATTTCACTTGATGCCTCAGGGCCCGACATGATTGGCATTTGAACATCCATTAGGATTACGTCAAAATTATCATTCTGCCATGCTTCTACTGCAAGTTTACCATTTTCAACAAAGGTTGGCGTGATGCCAACTTGTTCAAGGAACATTTTTAAAACCAAGCGGTTATTTGCATTATCTTCTGCCGCCAAAATTCTTAAATTTGCGGCATTGTTTTCATTGGCTTCAAGTGATTGTTCAAATGTTGCCGCATCAGTTTCTGCAGGCGCTTTACCAAGCTTTGCATGAAGTTTCAAAGTGAAGCTTGAACCTTTTCCAATTTCACTTACAACTTCAATATTGCCACCCATCATCATTGCAAGCTCTTTACAAATAGCAAGCCCAAGGCCAGTTCCGCCAAACTTTCTAGTTGTTGTTGAATCTGCTTGCGAAAATCTTTGGAACAGGCGGCTTAAACCTTCTTCATCCATGCCAATTCCTGAATCATGAACCGTAAAGCTTAAATCAATTGAGCTATTGTCATCGCATTTGGCGCCATTAACCTCAACCCGAACCTCACCTTCATTGGTAAATTTAATGGCATTCGACATAAGATTATAAAGAATTTGACGAAGCCTTGTTGGATCGCCAATACACCACACATCCGCACAATCATTAATCGCAACAGAAAAGCTAAGCCCTTTATCATGCGCACGAGTTGAGAAAATGGCTTCCGCCGAATTTACAATATCGCGAACGTTAAAATCAATTTCTTCAATTTCAAGTTTTCCAGCTTCGATTTTCGCTAAATCCAAAACATCATTAAGCAATGCCAATAATGTGTCACCAGATTCTTGAATTACTGCCAACAGGCGTTGCTGACGCTCATCCATATTGGTTCGGCTTAATGCCGCAGTCATGCCTAAAACGCCATTAAGCGGCGTTCTTATCTCATGGCTCATTTGGGCAAGGAAAGATGATTTTGCGCGGTCTGCTGCTTCTGCGGCTGATTTTGCGGCTTCTAAATCTTTGGTGCGTGCTTCAATTCTTGCCTCTAATTGATTTGCGTGGGCGGCAAGTGAATCGCGGGCAACTTCTAATTCTTTTGCTTGGGCTTGGAAAATTTGCCCAACTTTATACCAACAATAAGAGGCGATTGTTAAACTGATTATCAAGCCTGCAAGACCAAGTATGAGTAGATTATTTGAATGCGTAATTAGCGATTTTATAGCGCCAATTAATTCGCTTCTTGCATGCTCTTTTAATTTATCTTTTGTGGTTCCTAATTGCGCATATCTTGCAGAAGTAAGCATTTCTTTTGCACTATTTTGATTGCCAATTTGGGCAAGCGAAACGGCGGCATTTTCAATATCAGCCATCGAAATAGATGCTTCATAAGTATTTTGAAGCAATTCTTGATCTTTCAGCCTTGGCGCCGAATCCATTGCATTAAGTAAGGATTCTGTTCGCCTATCGCGCAGAGAATTGAATTTTTCCAATGATTCGGCGTTTAGTGTTGCAACATAATATCGTGCTTCTTGTGTTGAACGAAAATCAATCATGGAAGCATTGCTCCATTCGCGTTCAAAAACACCGATTTGATTTGTACTTGATGCAAGGCTTGAAACAGATTGCATAGACATATAGCCGCCAATCAATGCGCCTACTAAAGCGAAAAAAATTGCCGACCAAAGAAAAGGCCTTATTCTTAAATGCTTACTCATGAGAATTTATAACAAAATTCCATAACTAAATGTTTAATTTTTGATAGAAAAAACAAAATACCTTAAATAAAAAGTGGTATTTTGTGTCGATTTTACATTTTTTTATTAATTGTGATAATGTGAAACAAGTTATGGGGATTAAAATGTCTGATAAAAATTTGCGTCGCAATTTCATTTTTGGCTTATCTGCTATTGGCTTTACAAGCCTTGCAACACGAAATGCATTTGCGCAAAATATTCAACTTAATGATGTTTTAAATGCCATTAGCGGGGCAAAATCAACCAATAAAACCTCAATTCTAAGTGCAAGTGAGGCTGATGGCGGCCTTCGTGAAGCTTTGACAAATGGTGCAATTGCTGCGGTCTTAAGGACTGGAAAGCTAGATGGTTTTTGGCAAGATAATAAAATAAAAATCCCCCTTCCTGGAACTTTGGGAAAATTACAAAAAAGCCTTCAGCCTTATGGACTTTCTTCTTCCTTTGATGATTTGCAGCTTAAAATTAACCGCGCCGCCGAAAATAGTGCCCCAAAAGCAAAAGAAATTTTTGTAAGCGCAATAAAAAGCTTTACGATTAATGATGCCATGTCAATTTTACAGGGTGGCGAAAATGCGGGAACAAATCTATTAAAAGAAAAAACCAAACCGCAATTAATAAGTGCCTTTAGGCCGCAAATGCTTGATGCAATTGATAAAACTGGTGCGGGCGTTTCAATTGGCAAGATTGATAAAAAATATGGCGCACAATTAGGCTCACTTGGAAATATTACAGGTACGAAAACCCAAGGCCAAGATTTAAAATCCCAATTAGTTGATTATGCAGTTTCAAAATCACTTGATGGTATATTCTATTATATTGCTGCCGAAGAAGCGGCAATAAGAAAAGACCCCGCAAAACGTACCAGTGATTTATTGAAAAAAGTCTTTGGTGGTCTTTAGACTATTTTTGCGCGCAATTTTGGCAAATTCCAACTGCCTCAATCATAATTCTTGAAAGTGCAAAGCCTTTTTTTTTCGCCGCATTTTCAATTGAATCTTCAATATCGCTTAGGTGAATTTCTTCGACATCGCCGCATTCTTTGCAAATTAAAAATAAAGGCGAATGATTGGCCTTATGGCAATGATCATTGTGTGAACAAATGCTATATGTTGAATCGCTTTCAATTTTATGGACAATTCCAATTCGACACAAAAAATCTAATGCGCGATAAACAGTGGGCGGTTTTGTGGTTTTATCACTTTGACGCGAAACATAATCAATAATGTCATAGGCTTTTTGCGGCCCTTTGGCATTCATAAGGGATTGGAAAACTAATTTTCGTGGCTCGGTAAAGCGTTCACCGATTTTTTCGGCTTTTTCAATCGCCAGATTATAAGCATCATTTTCGATTAGGTTTTGCATCTTATGAAATTAACACAATGCAATAATATTCCAAGCATTATGTTTTTTTAGTTTTAAGTTTATGCTTGGCAATCCAGTTTTTAAAGCCAAAATCAATATTTGCACCGCTTATTGCGCTTATGATTGCGATGAATAAGCCATCAAGTAAAAGGCGCGCGGCATTGATTTGCCCATAACCAATCGCGCCAATAATCGCAAAAACCAAGAATATGGAGAAAGCCCGAATTTTGCCATTAGTATTTTTTTGATTGTGATTATAAAGCGATATAAAGGCAATAAGGCTTAAAGCCCCCAAAAGCACAAATGGCAAAGTGCTTAAAAGAAAATAGCCAATTTCAAGAATATGGTTCTTGATATTTTCCAAATTTGCTAAATTTCTTATTCTCTGTGCATCAATCAAGTTTGAGATTAATGGCTTTGAAAAATCTAAGGCGAAATTATTTTCATATAATTGTGCCAAACCATATGCCACATAAAGCCCAGGGCCCCAACATAAAGCACTTATTAGACCATAAATTGGGCGCTCTTGAAAATGCTTGGTTGTAAGAATTATTGCCAGAAATACCGCAAATTGTGGCCATGCCGCATAAGGGCGTAACAAAACCGCCATTACCGACCAAAAGAAGGCAAGCGCCATATCAATTTGGCTTTTTTTATCGACGGCTTTAATCAAAAAACACGCGCTAAATAAAATGAATGCGGCAAAGAAACCATCATCAATATTATCGTGAAAATTTGGGGTAAGACCAAAGGCACTTGCGGCAATATAAATTGTGCATGCGATTGAAATTGCCCAAATTTTTGCCCCCAATGCTTTGCCGCACTTCCATATTCCAAAGCTGATTAATGCTGCTGGAATTATTGCCATAATTTTTGTTCCCGCATTTCCAAAAATTGAAATTATGGCTTGGGTTAAAAATGGCGCGCTTAAATTGTTTTCAAAATTACTAAATTGGCCAATATTATTGATATTTGCGATAATTAATGGCGAAAAGGCCGCCAATAGCATCAAAATAGGTAGTGCACGCCACATCAGATTACGCAAGTTTGGAATTTGCGTAATTCTTGGTTCGATAATTTCATTATCTTGTGTGTTGATTTGTGCACTCATGCCAATAAATCAGCATATTTTCAGGAGTGTTTCGAGGTGATTAGCCAAAAAGGCGCAAAAAAATGAACATAATAATGTAAAAACATCTAAATGGCGAAAATTAACCATCAAATATGGTGAATTACATTATTTGTCGTTATTACTGCCTTTAGGGTATTGCACTTTTGGGTTTGAAAGATTACCAAGCGCAACTTCAAAACCAATGCACCCGTAGCTCAGCTGGATAGAGCAATTGACTACGAATCAATAGGTCGGGCGTTCGAATCGCTCCGGGTGCGCCACTTCTTTTATCTCACGCTTATGTTCGGGGCATTTGCTAGTCGCAAATGCTATTCCCTCACCGCTCCGATGGGGCGGCACACTTGTGCCGGCACGCCGCTTGGCGTGCAACTCGTTCGAACTAATTATGTCAGTGTGTGTCATGGTTTCATTACTTTGCCGCCCTCGCGCTTCGCGCTCACTCAGGAATTTGTAACCAAGCGGACAATAAAAATCAAAAAGCGTGGTTTTTGCTTTTTATTGGCATTTTTCTTTTTTAAATGATGCAAATTCGTCGCATAGTATATTGATTGGTACGATTGTATTATTAAGCATGGAATATGATTTTATAATAAATGGTGCTGGGCCTTCGGGGCTTTGTTTTGCGGCTTTGGCGTCTAAAAATGGCCTTCGTTGTGCGATAATTGAAAAGCAGGCCAAAGAAAAGATTGAAGCGCCAAAATTTGATGGGCGTGATATTGCGCTTACCCATAAATCAAAAGATATTTTGGAAAGCCTCGGAATCTGGGCACAATTTTCGCAAAGTGATATTTCAACCATTGATAAG
>JAPUEP010000110.1 GCA_027492515.1 Hyphomonadaceae bacterium | reverse complement strand
AATAATTGAATGGACTAAATCTGGCCTAGGTTGGGGTGCAAATTTTAAATTTGAAAATGGGCGCGTGATTTTAAGCCATGAAGCCTATTATCTGAAAATATTTGGCAAAATAATTCGTGTTCCTATTGAATTTTTATGTGGTCGTGCGAATGCCTATGAAATCGCAATAAATGATGATGAATTTGAAATGTATATGGATATTCGGCATTGGCTTTTTGGCAAATTATATGAATATTCGGGGCGCTTTAAAATGGTGACAAAAGATGCATAAAATCCTTATCCTTGGTGCATATGGTAATTTTGGCAAACGTATTGCAAACGCCTTATTAAAAGCCAATATTCCAATCATTATAAATGGGCGCAACGAAAAAAAAGCCAATGATTTTGCCAATACACTTGAAAAAGATTTTGACAAAAGTCTTTTTGAAATTGCAATTTTTGATGCGGAAAAAGATTTAGATGGATTTCTAAAATCAAACAAAGTCAAAGTGCTTATCAACACCTGTGGCCCATTTCAGGCCAAGGATTATAATATTGCCCAAGTTTCAATCGCAAATGGGGTTCATTATATCGACCTTGCCGATGGGCGCGATTTTGTTGTTAATATCAATTCATTGGACAAAGAAGCACGCGCCAATAAAGTATCAATCATAAGCGGTGCAAGCACTGTCCCCGGCCTTTCTTCTACGGTTTTGGAAGAATTTAAAGATGAATTTTCAAATATCGAAAGCCTAAAATTCGGCATTTCCCCAGGGCAGAAGGCCGAACGTGGCCTTGCCACAACAATGGGGATTTTATCATATACAGGTAAGCAATTAAAACCATTCGCAGGCCATGATAAAGCCCATGGCTGGCAAGATATTTATTGGCAAAAATTTAAAGGCCTTGGCTTTCGCCCAATGGCAAATTGCGACATCCCCGACCTTGATTTATTACCACCCAAATATGGCATAAAAGACATTAAATTTAGCGCAGGTTTAGAGCTTAATTTCCTTCATTTAGGTTTGTGGGCTTTGTCTTATTTGGTGCGCTGGGGTTTGCTAACTAATTTGGAAAGCAATGCGCAAATAATGCTTAAGGCCGCCGATTGGTTTAATTTTTTAGGCACTGATGATGGTGGAATGTTTATGGACATTCGCGGAATTGGCAAAAATGGCGAAACCTTAAATAAAAAATGGTTCATAATCGCCAAAAATGGCGATGGTCCACAAATCCCAACAATTCCCGCGATTATTTTGGCAAAAAAACTATATAATGGATCATTTAAACAAAAGGGTTCAATGCCCTGTGTTGGGCTTGTTAGTTTGCATGAATATCTTGATGAATTAAAAGATTTTGAAATTGAAACTTATATAAATTAGGCGCGCGGTTTCGGCCTTACACGCGATAGGCCGCCATCGACCGCCAAAACCTGCCCCGTTATCCAATCATTATCTTTATCAAGTAAAAAGCATATTGCGCGTGCAATATCCTGTGCCTTACCCAAACGGCCCAATGCGTGCATATCTTGGGAATATTTTCTTGCGCTTTCACTTTTGGTAAGTGATTTTGTAAGCGTGGTTTCCACAAGCCCTGGCGCAATCGCATTAAAACGTAGATTTTGCCCCGCATAAGTCGCCGCCGCCGAGCGCATAAGGCCAATCACACCCGCCTTTGCCGCCGCAATCGCCTCATGATTGGCAAGCCCTTCCATTGCCGCCGCCGATGAAATTAAAACCACCGAAGCGCCATCGCGCATATATTTCCCTGCGGCGCGAACCAATGCAAAAGCGGTGGTCAAAGATGAATTGATGGTTTCCATAAATCCATTCTGACTTGTAAGATGGGCGGGTTTTAAAAATAAAGAACCCGCACAATTTACCGCACCATCAAACGGACCAAAATCGGTAAATATTTTTTCAACGGCATCAAAATCAGTTGCATCAAGCATAATGTCGGGAATTATCTTTGAATTGTCGCGCGCAGTTTTCACGCATTCATGCCCCAAATCAGATAAAATTTTTACAACTTCTTGCCCAATTTGCGAACTTGCACCGATAATAAGATATTTTGCCATTTTTATTCCCTTTTATTTTATACGAATAAAAGGAAATATGGTTCATTAGCGCCGAAATTTTACGCGATATGGAATAAGTGCAATTCCAAAAATCACTGTTAAAAACGCGAGTACCGCGACAATTCGAATAAAATTATGGTTGAAATTTTCATGGTTCTTCCAATCCATAATATGAAGCGACCACAAAGTATCATAAAGACGCCAAAGATTGGTGCGCCGCGTGATTACTTCCCCGCTTTTTGCACCAATATAAACGCTTAAACCATTTTTATAATTGATTTTCCAAGCGGGGATTTCACCTTTATATTCAATGCTTTCTTTATCTATCAATTCGGCATTGGTAAAAATTTGCGGCGCTTTTAAAGCAGAATTTGATATTGAGATTGCATTTTCTTTGGTAATATTTTCGCGCTTAATTCCAGTTTTTGCATCAAAAAAGACATCATCAATTTTTACAATCGAACCAGTTGAATTTGCGAAAACTTCAATTTTTTGTGAATTTGGATTTTGACCAATAATTTTATTAATTGCCAAAAAATCATCATTTTTAAGCGCAAAATTGGCGCGTTCTTTTATCAAATCCGTACCACGAATTTTTTCAATGGGAATAATGGTGAAAAACAGGCCAGAGCCAACCCAAAAAAATATTTGAATTCCAATTATTAAAGCCAGATATTTATGCGCAATGGAAAAGAGTTTTTGTGGTTTCATATAAATTTAAAACCACAACCTTACCCCCATTGCAAGCTTGCTATCTTGGTCATTTTGTCCAAGCCTTGAATTATAATTTTGATGTGCTTCAAGCCCAATATATGGAATGAATTTTGGGGTTATTTTGTAATTGGCACTTATGCCATATTTAATTTCATTTATCCCCGAATTAAATTCATCATTTTTCGACAAATTGATTTTGGTTTTGAAATTAGGCTCCAAAAACCATTTTTGGCTAAGATAGAATTTTGTTTCAGCCTCCAATTCAACATTCGCCAAATTATCGCCAAGCATTAAATGTGCATTGGTTTCAATATTATATGGCGCAAGGCCGTAAAAACCCGCTATGCCATAGGCTTTGCCATTAATTTGGCTTCCTGCGCCAATTTGGAAATCCCAAAAATCAGATATTAGACGACCATAAAGAAGCGAAATATCACCTTCATTGCCCTGTCCCTCACCTTTTAGATAGATTTTATACTTATCATTTCCAATCCATGATAAGGTTTTCCATTCTAAATCTTGATTTGCAGCTCTTGATAAATCTAAATCATAACGATGGAATAGGCCGTTTTCGTGAATATGTTTCACACCTTCTTTATGGTTCATATGTTCAATAACAGGTGCTTCGCCATCATATTTTGCCACCACAATTTTGGTCATCATTCCTGAAACCATGTGGTTTAATAAGTGGCAATGGAATGACCATTCACCAATTTCATTTGCCGTCAAATAAACCGAATATGTTTGCCCCGGAAGCACTGAAACAATATGTTTATCAGGCAATCTTTCCATATCTTGCCCGTTATTTAATTGAACAAACATACCATGCAAATGCATTGGGTGCGCCATCATGCTTTCATTTATGAAAATCAATTTTACACGTTCGCCATATTTAAGATTAATTGGCGGGATATTTTCGCCCGATTGCCCATTAATCGTCCAAATATATTTTTCCATATTTCCGCCAATGCGGACAATAATTTCACGGTCGGTTTCACGCACATCTTTTTGAATATTTTTTGATTTTAAATCTGAATATTCCAATATTTTTAGATTCGGGTCATGATCATTTCCCCAGCCATAGGGGCGATTTATCCCATCACTGCCACCTTGATTTCCCAAGGTTTCGCCGTGGTTCATTGAATGCCCCATTGCGGCATGCATTTTTTCCATTTCTTCGGGTGACATTTTGGAATGATCCATCTGGCCCATATCCATGCCGCCCATCCCCATATCATTCATGGTAAGGATTGGGCGTTTGCCAATTTTTGGAATTTCAATTTGCATATCAGGGCTTGGCGCAATTTTGGCAATCGCCTGCCCGCTTTTATCCATGCTTGTGGCGATTATTGCATGGGCTTTATCGTCTGGAATAATTTCAACATCATAAGTTTCGGCAACTGCAACGCGAATTTCATCAACCTCAAATGGTTCAACATCGCGCCCATCAGCCGCAAGAACTTTTAGTTTAAGCCCATCAACCCGAAAATCAAAATATGTCATCGCCGAGCCGTTGATTATTCTTAATTTGGTCTTTTCACCCGCTTTGGCAATGAAGGTTTGATTATCATTATTATGCTTGCCATTGATAAGAAATTCATAGCCCGTAACATCGGCAATATCGGTTGGGTCCATGCGCATTTTGCCCCATGCGGCGCGATCTTTTGCGGCAGCTTTTAGGCCAAATTTCTGACTATCGGCAATAAAATCGCCCAACGTGCGGCGATTATTATTATAATGCCCCGCATTGGCTTTTAGATTGTTTAAAATATCCCTTGGTTGTTCGTCGGTAAAATCGGTAAGTAAAATCACTTGTTCCGGTGTTTTTACCTCATCCTTTGGGTAGATTATCAAAGGGCCATAAAGGCCGCGCGCCTCTTGTGCATCTGAATGTGAATGATACCAATAAGTTCCCGATTGGCGAATGTGAAATTTATATGTGAAACTTTCCCCAGGCTTAATACCCCCAAAACCATTAAGCCCCGGCACACCATCCATTTCAGCAGGCACAAGCAAACCATGCCAATGAAGCGATGTTATTTCAGACGAAACATTCTTAACATGAATTATCGCATCATCACCTTCGGTAAATTCCAACTTTGGCGCGGGAACTTGCCCATTAATATTCATCCCCTTTAATGTACGCCCATTTATTGAAATTTTGGCATTATCAACCACCAAATTATATTCACGAACTTCGGCAAAGGCACTTTGTGAAAATAACAAAAAACCAAGTGGCGTAATAAAAACATTTTTTTTGCTTAGCTTCATTTTAATTCTAATTTCTGTTCAAATTACATATACGTTTTAAACGCCTTAAAGGTTACAATTATTTTTAAAAGTGCGACCATTTAACATTTGCTATTTTTATAATTAGGGATAGGCTGTTACCCGCAAGTTGGAAGGCTTCCAACTTGGGGGAGGTTTAAAATGAAACCTAAATTTTCAATTTTACTAGCAATGGCTTTGGTCGGAATGGGTGGAATTGCGATTGCCCAAATCGCGCCAATGCGCCCAAATATAGGTGTGAATACAAATCAAAACCCAGTTCAGATGACGCCGACAATTGAATCTTTACAGGCTGATATCGTTCGTCTTAAGCAAAAAATAAAATCATTGGAAACCGAAAATTCCAATCTTAACAATACAATTCGCGAAATGACCACAAAGGGCGGAAGCCAAGTTCGCGCATATTGTTCAGATGATTTAAACATAAGTAGGTCAACAGCGGGCGCAACGGAAGATTGCACTTTTAGTGGCTATAAATGCTCACCTGTTTCTGGGCTTTGCCTACGTGAATGCAATACATCGGATGATTGCCACCCTGGGCATTTGTGTGACACTGAAATCCATAAATGTGTTCCTGCACCGCATTAATTGATAAAATGTCGCCTTGCATTATTTTTCAAAACCCCTATTTGTTCGCGAAAAAATAGGGGCATTTTGTGGCTGTTAAAAATCTTTTTGTAACTAAATTTTACCGCGAACCAATTGGCGGCAAAAATATCGAAGAATTACGCGATGATTTGCGTGATTGCTGCTATTTAATGGCTGAAGAAGACGAAGCGGGCATAAATTGGTGTGAAGAAAACCATTATCGTGGCTATACTTCTTATGCATCATTAAATGATTTAGACACACGCTTTAGCCCATTTGCCGAACTTAAAAAGCGTATGGACAAACACGTGGCAAAATTCGCCCAAGAATGCCATTTTGACCTTAATGGGCGCAAATTAGTGCTTGATGCTTTTTGGGTAAATATTTTGCCGCCACTATCTTTCCATTCAAGCCATATACATCCACATAGTGTTGTATCAGGCACTTTTTACCTTGATTTACCAGAAGGCGCATCCGCGCTTAAACTTGAAGATCCACGCCTTGTCATGATGATGGCGGCCCCAACCCGCACCAAAAATGCACCCGAAGAACTACAACCCCATATTTTCATAAAACCCGATGAAGGCGATATAATGTTGTGGGAAAGCTGGCTAAGACATGAAGTAGTGCAAAATGAGGCTGAGGAAGAAAGAATAAGTATAAGTTTCAATTATCGTTGGGGATGATATGTCCGTAAATGGCATATTAATGTAGTAATATATCATCAAGAAAGGTCAAAATGACAATTATTGATTTAGATTTATTAGATGGAATTAATCCAAGCTACGTTCAACAAAGACTTAAAGCCGCCGGCGGAAAAGAGATTGAAAGTGGTAAATTTTCAAGCCATGAAAGTTCCGCAGCACTTGCGGTAAATTGCTTTGCTTGGTTTAATGAACGAACAAAGGAATTTCCACCATTTCCAAGGATAAAATTAAACTCTGCACCAATCGCAATAGACGTTGAATATAGCGCCCGCTTTCCGTGGAAGGGTGGTCGACATCCTTGGCTTGACGCATTTATAGAGACGAAAGATGCAATAATTGGCGTAGAATCAAAACGCTATGAGCCATTTCGTGATAAAAAAGCCGTAAACCTTTCCCAAGCATATTGGCGAAAAGTTTGGGGCGAAAATATGAAATCTTATGAAAATTTGCGCGACCAATTAACAAATAAAACAATTGGCTTTGAATATCTTGATGCAACCCAATTAATCAAACATGCTTTTGGGCTGATAACTGAAGCAAGACGCAAAAACAAAACCCCCATATTATTTTATTTGTTCGCAGAACCAAAAACCTTGAGAGGAAAAGAAATTTCAGCCAAAATATTTACTGCACATAGAGAAGAAGCCAAATTATTCCGAGATTTGGTAAAAGGTGATGAAGTGAAATTCGATTTTTCATCATACCGTGAATGGCTTGAAAATTTCGAAGGTGCACCAAAACAGCACGCCGCAAATATTATTGCAAAATTCGCTCCTTAATTTTTCTTGCATTCATCCGCGCCGCTTTGCCCCACTTGATTTTTCTTCGCAATTAGGGTGTGTGAGGGCATGAGTATTGAACAAATAAAAATTGGCGCGCGTGGTTCACCCTTAAGTCTTGCACAAACTGGCTGGCTTCGCGGTGAGCTTGCAAAGGCTTTGAATATCGCACCTGCCGATATTGAAGCCAAATTGCCAATAATTCCAATTGTAACCCAAGGTGACAAAATCCAAGACCGCGCATTGCTTGAGGCAGGCGGCAAAGGTCTTTTCACCAAAGAATTAGATGAGGCATTGCTTGACGGTCGCATTGATTGCGCAATTCATTCAATGAAAGATGTTCCCACATCTTTGCCAGATGGCATAATTCTTTTGGGCTGCCCGTCGCGCGAAGATAGGCGTGACGCTTTAATCACCAAAGATGGTAAAAGCCTTGATGATTTGCCATATGAAGCAAAATTGGGAACCGCATCACTGCGCCGAACCGCGCAATTTTTGCGTGAACGCCCTGATTTAAAAATTGGGCTTTTGCGTGGTAATGTTGGAACCCGAATTGCAAAAATCACATCGGGCGAATTTGATGCCACAATTTTGGCAATGGCGGGTTTAAAACGCCTTGGCCTTTTGGAAAAAACACCGCATCACGCAATTGATCCGCACATTATGCCCCCTGCAATTGCCCAAGGTTCTTTGGCAATCACGGCGCGTGCAAATGATGAAAGAATTGCATCGGCCTTCAAACTTATTGAAGATGAAACCACAACAATTGAAATCACTGCGGAGCGCGAATTTTTACGCGCCCTTGATGGTTCGTGCCGCACCGCAATTGGTGCACATACACAATTTTCAAATGGCAGTCTTTATTTTAAAGGCGAAATACTTAATGATGATGGCAGCCAATATGTCGATATTATCGAAACTTTGGAAAATGCCACAATCCAAAACGCGGGTAAATTCGGCTTTGATTTGGGTATAGAGCTTGGAAAATTAAGGGAGTAAGATGGGTAAATTTGGCGCTTCATGCCTTATAACACGCACATTGCCGGGGGCCGATGTCACCGCGCAAAAAGTTGCGAATTTGGGTTATGAGCCAATTATTTTACCTGCCGCAATTTTACGCCCGACAAATGCGCCAATTGAAATTGATGGCGTTCAGGCGCTTTTGGTTACAAGTTCGAACGCACCCCATCTTGCGAATTTAAGCCCTGAAATCATTGCACTACCTGTTTATGCAGTGGGTGATG
The DNA here is from genome assembly GCA_027492515.1 of Hyphomonadaceae bacterium. Taxonomy (GTDB): domain Bacteria; phylum Pseudomonadota; class Alphaproteobacteria; order Caulobacterales; family Aquidulcibacteraceae; genus Pseudaquidulcibacter. The sequence goes on along the minus strand of JAPUEP010000110.1, from coordinate 9,357 downwards.
CAACTGCAATGTCGGCGCGCAATGCAGGGTTTCAAAATGTAGTTTCTGCGGGCGGTGATGCCTCAGCGCTCGCGGTTTTGGTTGCCGATAGATTGAAACCGCAAAATGGCGCATTAATGCATTTACGCGGTCACGAAGTTGCGGGCGATGTTGCGGGTCTTTTGGGTGCATGTAAATTTGAAGTTCACGCAACAGAAATATATGAAACCATCGATAATCCTGAATTTATCGAACAAATAAACCTTACTATTGCGCACAATAATGGGATAATAATGTTTCACTCCCCCAAAGGGGCGGCGCGTTTTCGTAAATATGCCGATTTTGGTCTATTAAATAAATGGTCAGCAATATGTATATCACAGGCAGCAAGTGTGCCAATTGATGAACCAATTTGGGAAAAACTTATTATAGCGTCAAAACCAAATGAAGCGGCAATGTTAGAATTGATTTAATTACTGGCAAAATTTTAAGCCAAAATTATGCCTAAATTGCATCTTAAGAAGTCGCTAGGAGGCAAAAATGAATAATATTACTTTTACGCCAAAACAGTCGCAATTATTAAGAATTGGTGTTGGGTTGGTATTTGGCCTTATTTTGGCATTTCTTATTTCTGATTCAGAAAAAATATCGCATGATATTGTTCAAATATGGCGGCCTACTTTAAGCGCTGTTTTTACGCTTTCTGCATTTGTATTATTGGCAGGTCTTGGCAATATGCGCCGAATATCGCTTTTGGTATGGGGCGTTGTTGCAATGTTATTGATTGGGTTAATTTCCCATCATGCCTTTTCCCAAAGCACAAAACATAGTGATTTTGGTGAACAAAATATATTATGGATTTTGCCATTTTTATTCATAACCCATGAATTAGTTTCAAGCGGTGATGAAGCCAATAAAATTATCGCCCCCTACGAAACCTATTTTGACGAAGCATGGAAACGCGGCGTTCAATTATTTTTGGCAATTGCGTTCACTGGTGTGGTTTGGGCGATTTTATGGCTTGGTGCGGCATTATTAAAAATCATTGGCCTTGATTGGTTTGAAGAACTTTTGAAAGAAAAATATTTTGCAATACCTGTAACTTTTGTTGCCTTTGCAAGTGCGGTTCATTTGGGTGATGTCCAATCAAAATTATTGAATAATTTCCGCAATCTAGTGCTTTCAGTATTTTCATGGTTATTGCCGATTATTGTTTTGGTTGCGGGTATTTTTAGTGTTTCCCTTATATTTACTGGCTTAAAACCATTATGGGAAACCAAGGCGGCAACCGCATCACTTCTTGCGGGCTGTATGTTTTTGGTTTTGCTTATTAATGCGACATACCAAAATGGCGACAATGAAATTAACCCAATTCTTAAGTGGGCAATTCGAATTGCAAGTTTTGAAACATTGGTTTTTGCCGCAATTGCCGGATATTCGCTTTTCCTGCGTATTGAGCAATATGGCCTAACTCATGAGCGTATTTTGGCGCTTATTGGGGTTATTGTCGCCAATTTATTTGGGCTTGGATATGTGGCATCAAACTTTATAAATATGAATTCTTATAATTTCATGCCGCAATTGAAAAATATCAATATTGGCATGGCATTTGTAAAATCTATCTTATTCTTTGCGATACTTACACCAATTGCCGACCCGTCACGCCTTTCGGTTAATTCACAAGTTTCAATGCTTTTGAAAGGTAAAATTGCCCCTGAAAAATTTGATTTTAGATTTTTGGCAAGACAAAGCGGAAAATATGGTGAAGATGCACTTCAAAAACTTGCAAAAAGCCAAAACCCACAGATTGCACTTCTTGCCAATAAAGCAATTGAAGAAAACAAATCCTATGACAATTATCGTGAGCCTGATGCAAAGAACCTAAAGGCTGCTGACAAAATTAATCCAAATAATTTCAATTTGATAAAGGGGGCAAAACTTCCTGATAGTTTTGTGGCGCAAGATATCAAAAACAAAACCATGTTACTTCCAAATTGTATGGCATTTGAAAAGCCAGAAAAGAAATGTGATACGGTTTTGATTGACCTTAATGAAGATAAGAAAGATGAAATTATCGTCGATAACGGTTCATATTTGATTTTATTCTATGAAACCAAAGACGGATGGCAATCGCAATCACTTTATCTAAGCGATAGTAATATTGGTTTGCAAAACTTCAAACTTGGAAAGATTGAAACCATAAAACCAAAATGGAATTCACTTAAAATTGGTGATGAAGTTCTTGAGGTACAAACGCCAAATTAATTTGGCAAAACTTCAAAGGCGATAACATCGGTTTTATTTACTGGCATGATTTTGCGCAAATATGATGGTGTTTGACCTTTGATAATATCTGCCATTAAGCCATTGGGTGCATCATCAATGATGCGCCCAATTTCAGGCGATTTTTGGCAATAGGCCACATAATTCACACCCAAAGTTCGTATTTTAGCTTCGGCATTTTTGGCATCAGATAAGAATATTGGATAGGCCAAATTGCGCCCCAAATCACGGTGAAAACCTGTTGATAGAACATTATGTGCTGTGTTTATCAATGCCTCTGGCCCAAGGTTTAAATTGCCCGCCACAAGCCCCTTTGGCATTTTAGCAAGATGGGCAAAATCACTTAGTGAGTGGCAATTAAAATCAGCATCATAAGAAATTTTTGCATTTTTTGGATGGTAAAATTTCTTTGCAAAATCGCTTATATTATTTGATGTGAATGGCGTTAAACAAAGCAAAGTAAGTAAGGCAGGAACCATTCCAAAGCCTTCAAAAACACCCACAATAATTGGCGCGATTGCCAAAATTACAAGCGCACTTGCCTGCCCCATAAGGCGTGCTTGGAATAAGAATGTCATCAATGTTGCAGTAACAATCAAAATTGTAAGTAAAAGCCAATTGATGAAGTTTTCATTTTTTGATTTTGCCAATGTAATGGTTTTTATGATTGCCGCAATTGAACCCGTTAAACAAAACATTCCATACAAAATTTGAATATAAAGCGGGAATGTAAGCAATGGATTAGTGTCTGGGCAATCAAGCATCCAAAGGCGGTAATATTTTTCATCAATTTGCCAATATAATTTTTTGAACAAAATCGGGAATTGCAATGCCACCAAAACAACCAAAACCCCAATAATCGCCAAAGCCGAACTTTTGAAAATAAAGCCTTTAGAGCTTTGGAAAGTTGCACAAATCCAAAGGCCGAAACAGCCCATTAAAATTGGTGAGGCTTGCGCGATTGATAATCTATCATTTGCGCCATCCATAATTTTTGATGGTGCAACATTTATCAAAAGGCCGATAATTATTGAAATCCCAAGGCCGATTGCAAAACCATTTAATTGGTCTTTACGTCTTTCGCCTTCAAATGCCCAAATAATTGCAAAAAATGCACAAATAATTATTTCAAAAACAATTGCTTCAAAACCAATTGTAAGCCCTGCGGCAATGCCGATTGCACTTATTATGCCGCCTTTTTTTGAATTATCTGTGGCGCCATAAATTGCCAAAAACAGGCAAATTAATTGCAAGCCATGATGATCAACCCTTCCAGGGAAGAAATTGGCCTGCACGGTTTGCGAAAAATAAACAAAGGCAATGGCAAGATATGGCGTATAAATTGATGGATTAAATCTTTTCGCAACCATTCCCGCAACAAAGACAAAAACCAAACATAACCAAATTGGCGTTATTAAAACCCCATATTTTTCCGCCATTTCAAAACCCAAAAATGGGCGTAAAATTAGTTCGGTTGCCGCAAGTGGAATATCTGAAAGGCGTGACCAATGCATATCCGCGCCAAATGGCGGGTTAGAACGATGATTGAATAAATCATAAAAACCCTGCCCCCCAAGCCATGCCCGAACCTGCAAAACCCGCCCAACATCATCGGAATCAGTCAAATTCCAACTAAAAACATTGGCATAATAAGTTGGCAATTTGAAAAAATAATAAGCGACAATAATCGCAAAAATTATCAAAAATGGCGTAATCTGGCTCGTTTTTCCCATATGTGTTTAATAACATAACACGCTTAATTTTGGCTTAAATTTAGTTTTGGAAAATTATTTCATATTACAAGATTATCTATTGTGAGCTACTTCATTTATATATAATAAATTGCAAACTATGCTTTAATATATTTAAGAAAGCTAAGCGCCAAATTTAACAATATGGAAACATCAAATAAAAAATGAAAAAAATGCTGCTTAGATTAATTATCTGCGACATACTTCTTTTGACGCTATGTGGCTGCAAACCTGACTATAACGAAGAAAATATGGTTAAAAACCCAAAACTTTTTACTACTCAAATAAAAAATTTCTTAGTAATGAATACTTTGGATTTAGCCACTAAACAATATATTGAAAATGAGATTAAAGGCGACAAAAATAATATACTTAATTGCCATGATAATACTAACAATGAAGCCGTTTGTATCTCATACATATTTGATTTAAATCACGACAAAGTTCCAGAAATTATTTTTGAAAAACAATTTAAAGTTGGCGAAAGTGGTGGGATTGCTTTGCTAGCTAAATTAAAAAACAAATGGGAATATTATCCAATTAGTGGTATTTTTAATAGCTTTGGCAGACTTTCTCAATCAAGAATTGCGTTGCACCAAGCTGATGTTTCGGCTATTAAGCCCAAATGGAATAATATAAAAACTGGTAAATTCATACTTGCAGCAGAGTATGGAGGCGAGCCACTTCCACCAATAGAGACTTTTAATCTGTTTGAACGCATTTTTGGTGTTTTTCCTGCAGCCTACTTACCAAAAGATATAGGAAGGTTTAGCCCAACATCACTTAAATTGATTTCCGAAAACAAAAAAATACCAAAAGAAATATACGAACAAGATTTTGAATTTATGGCAGGTTCTGCACCAAGTTGCCTTCAAGCGAAACCTACAAATGTTGTGTGTCAATCTGTGCTTGTTGACCTCAACAATGATGGAAATGATGAAATTTTATACCAAGATTATGACAAAAATATTTATGCATTATATAAATCAAACAAATGGGGAATAATGAGCTATGGCTCTACGGTTGAAATAAATTCTAATACTTACAAAGAAGCACAATATATTAATTTATCATCTATTAGTGTTGAAAAGCCGATTTGGGATGATCTGCTTATAGGAAAATATAGCTTTAGACCCTTGCAATTACCATGCAGCGAATTAGGAGAAAGCTATATGTGCAAATAAAAAACCCCGCCAAAGCGGGGTCTTATATCTAATTATCCAAGAAACTGCGCAATCTTCGCGACCTTGATGGATGTTTCAATTTCCGTAAAGCCTTGGCCTCAATCTGACGGATACGTTCGCGGGTAACGCTGAATTGTTGGCCTACTTCTTCCAAAGTATGGTCGGTATTCATGCCGATACCAAAGCGCATACGAAGAACGCGCTCTTCACGTGGGGTTAAAGATGCAAGAACGTGGGTTACGTTTTCACGCAAATTCGCCTGAATTGCGGCATCAACCGGAAGAACGGTGTTTTTATCTTCGATGAAATCACCAAGATGTGAATCCTCCTCATCGCCCACAGGGGTTTCAAGGGAAATAGGTTCTTTGGCGATTTTCATAACTTTGCGCACTTTTTCAAGTGGCAATGAAAGTTTGGTTGCCAATTCTTCTGGTGTTGGTTCACGACCGATTTCATGCAACATTTGGCGCGATGTGCGAACCAATTTGTTGATGGTTTCAATCATGTGAACCGGAATACGAATTGTACGTGCTTGGTCGGCGATAGAGCGTGTAATTGCCTGACGTATCCACCAAGTTGCATAGGTTGAGAATTTATAACCACGGCGATATTCAAATTTATCAACCGCTTTCATCAAACCGATATTACCTTCTTGAATTAAATCAAGGAATTGAAGGCCGCGATTGGTATATTTTTTGGCAATAGAAATAACAAGGCGAAGATTGGCCTCTACCATTTCTTTTTTCGCAATTCTTGCCTCGCGCTCACCTTTTTGAACGCGTTTTACGATTTCGCGGAATTCATCAATCGGAACACCAGATTCGGATGCAAGTTCACGTAATTCATCACGGATTACATCGGCTTTATCACGGAAATCAATTGCAAATCTTTCCCAAGATTTTGATTTGCTTGACATTTTATCAAACCAATTTGGGTCCATTTCATGACCCGCATGTTCTTTGATAAAGTCGCCGCGATTAACGCCGCAAGATTCAGCAAGACGCATCAAGCGTGCTTCTGATGCGATAAGGCGTTTATTGATTGTATAAAGTTGTTCAACAAGGGCTTCGATACGCGCATTATTAAGTTTAAGCGCTTTAAGTTCTTCGATAATTTTGTTTTGCAATTCTTCCATTGCAACTTCATCATCAGAAGAAAGTTTTTTACCCGTAATTTTCGCCTCAACCGAACGGTCTTTAAGGCCACGGAAATCGTCAAAGTGGTGCGCAACTTGGTCAAGGATTTTCATAATCCCTTCGCGCAACTCACCTTCCATTGCCGACATAGAAAGCGCAGCGCCTTCATCTTCTTCGGCTTCTTCACGGGCGCGTTGGCGGCGACGTTCAAGTTCAACCTCGTCCATATCTTCTGAACCAGGGATATGGATTTCTTCCTCTTCTTCTTCCTCTTCTTCAGGGTCAGGAAGTTGGGCAGCGTTTTCAGCGCCATAAGTTGCCTCAAGGTCGATGATTTCGCGCAAAAGAACACGGCCCGATTGCAATTCATCGCGCCAAACCATAATCGCTTCGAATGTAAGCGGGCTTTCGCAAAGACCGCGGATCATCGCATCGCGGCCCGCCTCAATACGTTTTGCAATTGCGATTTCGCCTTCACGGCTTAAAAGTTCAACCGCACCCATTTCGCGCAAATACATACGCACAGGGTCATCAGTTCTGTCTTGGCCTTCTTTTGTATTACCAGTTTGGGCAACAACCGCAGAAGATGTGGTCTGTACAGCAACTTCGGTGCTTTCAGATTCTTCTTGTTGCTCTTCATCATTTTCGACAACATTAATACCCATTTCAGAAAGGGTTGACATAATGTCTTCGATTTGTTCTGAAGTGAATTCTTCAGATGGTAATATTTTATTTAGTTCGTCATAAGTAACGAAACCTTTTTTCTTGGCGTCTTTGATGAATTTTTTGACCGCAGTGTCATTCAAATCAAGCATTGGTGAATCTTGATTGTCTTTTTCATCGTTTTTTTCAATTTCGCCTTTTTTATCGGCCATAAATTCGCCTCCGAATGAATATTGGTTTTACTTTACCAATAAACAAATGTTCAAACTTTGCATTCTTTGCATATCACCTTGAAGCAATTGCAATAAAATGCCTTATAAATCTTTAACTAAAGCGTCAAAACCTAATCATTTTCAGAACTAAGTCTTCGCCTCTCACTTACCAATTGGCTTAGGAGTAGAAGGGCATCTTCTTCACCTGCGCCTGCCCTTACCGCCAATTCTTCGGCATCCTTTGCCAAAGCGCGTTTAGACATATATTTTTCAACCGCCATAGACCAATTTTCAAACATTAAATCAACATCAATACCCGCTTTTACAAATGGGTTTATTGGCTGCTTTTGCAAGCGTGAAAGTAATGTTAGTGCCTCGGTATCGTTTTCCTTTGTTAAATGGTGCTTTAAGCTTGAAAAATCAAGGGCATTTGATGAATGAAAAATGTCTAAAATCCCATGACGTAAAGAGTCAAGCCCCTTATTGTCAGTTTCAAGGCCAGCAAAGACTTCTTCGCCCTTTTCCAAAAGCTGTGGATGCAAAATTGGCGCACAAATAATATCCAATAATTCGCGTTTTATTGGCTTGTTTGGCCTATCATTTTGTTTTGGACTATTGACCATATTTCGCAATTCATCGGTTGCAAAGGCGATAGTGGAATTTTGATTTGAACCGCGCTTTTTATTTTTTACAAAATTATTTTTTGGCGCATTTTGGGCTTGCGCGTGGAATTTAGCATCGAATAAATTATTGATTTCAATGCGTATTTCCGATTTTAAATCTTCATCCTTTATCTCATTGATTTTTGCCCGAAGGTCGGCGCGTAATTTTGCACGCGCTTCGGCAATATCAAGGTTTTCGAATTGCGAAACCTCATTTTCAAAAATAAAATTTGCCAAATCCGTCGGGTTTTCGATTAATTGTGCCATTGCCGCACGGCCGCCAGTGCGAATTAAATCGTCAGGGTCTTGCCCATTTGGCAAAGTCACAAAGCCAAGTGTTTTTTGCGCATTTATAAGTGGCAAAGCCCGTTCCAATGCGCGCGATGCCGCCCTTTTTCCCGCATCATCACCATCAAGGCAGAGAATCGGTCTTGCACACGCGCGCCATGCAAGGCGCAATTGATCTTCGGTAAGTGCCGTTCCCAATGGTGCAACCGCCGCAAAACCTGCGCGTTCAAGGGCGATAACATCCATATAGCCTTCGGATATAATCATCGGCAAATCACGGCTTCTGGCGCGCGCAACATTATAGCGATAAAGATTGTATCCTTTGGAAAAAACAGGGGTTTCAGGGCCATTTATATATTTTGGCATACCATCTTTTTCCAAAGTGCGTGCACCAAAAGAAATGGTTTTCCCCTGCCCATCTTCGATAGAAAACATTAAGCGCCCGCGATATAAATCATATGGCGCTTTGCCATCATCGGGGGCGCGCAAAAGCCCCGCCTCTATTAATTCTTCGACCTTAAAGCCTTGCGCCGTGAGCCTGTCTTTTAGCCATGTACGGTTATTGGGTGAATAACCAAGGCCAAATTTATCCCAATCGCTTTCGGGAATACCGCGCGATTTAAGATAGGCGCGCGCAATTTTTCCATCATCCTTATGAAGCATTTCTTTGAAAAGGCCACGCGCACTATCAAGGGCCGCCATAATTCTTTGGCTTTTTGATGCGCGTTCTTGGCTTTCTTTGGTTTCTTTTGGAACTTCAATACCTGCGCGCTGTGCCAAAGTTTCAACAGCATCCGAAAAACCCATATTTTCGGTTTCCATCAAAAAGTCAAAGGCATTTCCCGATTGTCCACAACCAAAGCAATGATATTGCCCTTTAGATTCAAGGGCGTGAAATGATGGGCTTTTTTCACCATGAAACGGACAACAAGCCCAATAATCGCCGCGCGCAGTATTGGTTTTCTTTTTATCCCACGTAACCTTACGCCCAACGACATCAATTATCGAAGTTCGTGCCAAAACTTGGTTTAAAAATGCTCTATCAAAGCGGGACATGAATTTGTGTTATAGCAAACAAACCATTTTGCCAATTATTTTGCTGCTTCCCCCCAAATTGCTTTGGCGTGATGTATAGTGTCGCTTTTGTTGTACATGAACGACCATGCAAAAACTGATGCCGCAATAGCAGATGGGCTAAT
>JAPUEP010000109.1 GCA_027492515.1 Hyphomonadaceae bacterium | reverse complement strand
CCATGACCATATAACAGTGCCGTGATATTGGTTTTTACTAAAGCCAGCCTTGGTTGTTTCATCTGTAAATACAGGATTTGCAACCACCATCCCCGCATCAGTAATTAAGCCATATGGAAATTCATAAAGAAGCGGCGAAATTGCCGTTTGTAAATCAATTTCATTCGGTGTTTCAAATAATAATTTGAACCCCTCATCAGAATTCATAATTTTGATAGGATTGCCATTATTATCAAGCGAAATGGCATGAAATTTCAAATTATTTTTATATTTTCCAACGCTATTTATCGATAATTGCCGCGCATATTGGGTTGCAAGATTATTTGCTTGTTGCTTATCAAAACCAACAGCAAACATTTTAGGCGCTTTTTCATTCCATATTCTTTGTGAAAGTTTTGCCCTTTTAATTTTTACAAGGCTTTCTTGATTTAGATAAGGTTTAAGCGCGCCAGATTGATATAAATCATCGATTGCCTTTAACGCACTTGGAACAAAAATGGCATTGACATCATAAGGGTAAATTCCGCCGCCAAGGCCAAAATCACTATCGCGCCATTGCCCTGCTTTTTTCCCATTTTTCAGGGCGATTAAATTATTATATTTGGGGTTATGGACGAAATTTTGTGCTTCATTAATCACATAAATCAAATTTTTAACTAAGGACGCACCATTCGTTTCTCCCCTATCATTAATTTTTGCCAAAAATGCGCGCTTGTTATTTGTTTTCTCATTCAAAAGATAATCACGTAAAATTATGGGCAGTAAATAATTGCCATCAATCATTGAATAATCAAAATAAGGCGCCGCATTTATCGTTTTTGAGGTTTTTGAATTTTCAACAATGGCATATTCGCCAATTGCCTCTTCATGGGCAACTTCACCTTGATTATTAATGCGCGAAAGAACAGATTGCAGGCCGCTTTCAATCGCATCATGGCTTAAAATTGGCATCATTAATTTGATGCTTAATAAAGTGTCGCGCCCAAAATAAGTATTAAAACGCCAAGATCCAGCGAGGAATTTTTCTTTATATGATAAGAAATTTAGTGTTTTGACGCTTTTATTATTAGGGTCAAATTTGCCTTTAACAAGGTTTGTTCCATAAAGCGGCGTAAGTGGTTTTTCACCGCTTAGGGCGCGAAACCTAATTTTGATATTTCCATTTTTGGAAATGATTGAATTATTCGATATTTCGCCATCAATTATTTCCATCGATAAAAAATATGAACATTCGGCATCAAGGCGTTCGCGTTTATAAATTATAATGTTTTTATCTATCTGTGGCTTTGTATACATATCATTTTGAATTGGGTTTTTATATTCGTAATCGCGAATTGTCCTTATTGATGAAAGCAGGGTGTTTTCAATCTCAAGCTGATTGGTGTTTATCGATGCCGTAAATTCAATTCCATAGATATTACGGCCTTTATCATCTTTTTGAATAATTGGCTTTGCATCTTCGATTATATTCCAAATTAAATTATCGCCTTGTGGCTTAAACCAAACCGAAACACCGCTGTTGCCAGCAGGAAAGGCAATAAGTGCGCGTAATTTTTCGCCGCTTCTTAAAACTATATGTGCGCTTATTTCGCCATCTCTAAAGAATTGGTTTTGGGTTGTGCCTTCGGCAATATTATATAAAAGCTCCGGCTTTTTTATTGGTTCACAAATGCTAGGTGTTGGAAATTGCGTTAAAAAAAGCAAGCCAGCAAAAGCCCAAAGCTTCATTTCATTCTCCCTTATATTGTTATGGTATCGATACCATAAAATGATATGCAAAGGAAAGCAATTAAAAATCAAACTATGATTGACGAATTGTCAGGCTTGTTGGCAATAATTCAGAAGGTGCATCATGGCCTTCAATTAATGCAAGGATTTTATTGGCAAGCTTTACCCCACCTTCACGCCAATTTTGATGGACAGAGGTTAAAGATGGCGAAAAAGTTGCCGCCATTGGCGTGTCGTCATAACCAATCATTGAAACTTGTTCGGGTATTCGAATGTTCGCCTCGATTAAAGCGCGCGCAAAGCCCATTGTTTGCAAATCATTTGAACCAAGAACGCCATCAAACTTTACGCCATCGCGCAATAATTGCTCGGCAACATCAAGCCCGCCAGTAAAGGTGAAAGGGCAGGGGCATGATGCAACAATTTGCGCGCCCAATTTTTTGGCGGTTTTCTCAAATCCTTCAAACCTTGCCGCAACCTCGGCATGGCGTGTATCACCAAGGAATACAAGGCGGCGGCGGCCAAGTTCAACCAAGCGTTCGGCACTTATTTCACCGCCATGAAAATTATCAGAACCAACAATGCAATATTCAACATCATCATGCGGCGCCCCCCAAACCACAAGGGGAATTGATAAATGATCAAGCGCCTTTACCGCCTCATCATGCGCACCTTGCCCAAGCAAAATAATACCTTCAGCGGTTTGAAAAACAGGCGTATCTTTGCCAAGCATTGTGGTTAGTAAAAGTGAATATCCCGCCAAAGATAAAGTGTGTGAAATACCGCCCAATAATGCAAGTGGATACGGTTCGGACATCATCCTATCTTGTGTTGGGTTCATTTCAACCACAACACCAACAGTATAAGAACGGTTTAGTTTTAAATTCCGCGCAGGCAGATTGATACGATAGCCATGCTTTTTCGCCATTTCAAAAATGCGTTTTTTAGTATCGGCATTGACCGCAAAACCTTCGCGGAATGCACGCGAAACCGTTATTTTTGAAACACCTGCAAGTTTTGCAAGTTCCGACATTGTAATATTGCTTTTTGCCATCCATCACACCCTAATATAGGGTAATTGGGGCAGGCATAAATGTCAAACTTATGACCTTAGTTTTTTATTCAAAATAATGAATGAATAAGACATCAATGCAACTGGTATTAATGTTAGATAGAATGCAAATGCCCCGCCAAAATGCCCAAAAATTTGCCCTGTAATGAATGAACCTAATGTGCCGCCAAGGGCAGAGAAGGCGATGATTAAGCCCGTCATCGGTGCTTGGGATTGTTTTGGCAATGATGATAAAACAATTGAATTAATGGTTGGGTAAATTGGCCCCAAAAACAAACCCGCAAGCGGAAGGAAGAATGCTTTTAATGGTGCATCACCCCATGAATTAATTTTGCCAATATCGCCGCCTGACATTTGCATTGCAATTATAATGATTAAAGCCGTTGCAATTGCGCAAAAAATCAAAACTTTTACCCAATCAAAATATCTTAGGAAGACGCCGCCCAATAATCTTCCGATTGCCGAAAATGCGGCAAAAAGGCTTCCAGCTTGAATTGCCATTGCAGGGTTTAATTGCAATATTTCACGATTATAAGTCGGCAGCCATGTGCCAATGCTTTGCTCAATTAAAACATAAAGAAAAATACCAAGCAAAAAACTAATAAGGAAATTACTTGCAAAAAGGGCAGGTAATGATTTGAAATCTTCGCGCCAATCAGATTTGATTGCGCTTGCTTCGATTTTTGGTAATGGGGTAAAAAGCCATAATAAAGCGGCAAGCAAGCCAAAGCCGCCCAAATAATAATAAACATTAAGCCATGATAATGAATTCGGGTTTTTAACATCGACGAAAGCTGCAAAAATCCATGCGCCGCCCAAAACCCCAACCATGAAAAAACCTTCAATGATCGATGTGAAACTTGCATGTGATTTTGAATCTTCATTTATAAGCCCAATAGAGGAATAAACCGATACTTTTATCATGGCAAAAGATACGCCAATGATGAAAAACAATATTTTTGCGCTATTAAATGATGGCGCAATTGGCATTATAAAACAGGCCAAACTTACCATGATAAGCGAAATGATAATTGCCTTTTGATAACCAAGGCGGGGCAAAAATGATGCCACTACAAAGCTTACAATCGCAATTGAAATATCTTTAAAACCTTCAAGAATTGAACCTTCTGGCTTTGTTATTCCAAAACTAAGGATTGATTGTGAAATAACCGTTCCAACAGAATTAAGCAAAACCGCATAAAACATATAAGCGATAATAAGCGCAATTAATGGGCGATATTTTCTCATAGCCTTGCCTTTAAAAAAAACACGGTGATTAAGCCTCGTTTAATCACCGATAGTGTGTTTACACCGTTAAGTGTAGGGGGGAAGTTGGCAACAGGAAAAATTTTCCTGTTGCCTTTATGGCGCGCCATAAGGGTATTAACCCAACTGGGGAGGGCGCGAATTCTTAGAATTTATATCCAAGGCTTAGCTTAAAGCTACGACCAAAAATCGGGCGACCATTCGCAGCGGTTACGATACGTGGATCGCCTTCGGTAAGCGCATGTTCATTGGTTAAATTATCGCCAGAAATAGTAACAATGACTTTTCCAAGATCAAAATTCAAACCAGCATCAATTTTTGTATAGCCTTTAAGCGTTACAGTATTTGGATTATCGTTGAAACGATCGCCAATTGCTGAAACTGTGCCATAGATTTGGCTGCTAATGCTGCCAATTTTGAAGTCATAGCTTGGGGTAAAGCGCAATTGCATTTTTGGTTGACGCAATGCATTTTTGCCAACGCTTGCAGGGTCAGATGAAGTTACAATTTCTGTATCTTGGAAAGTTGCATTAAGTGCAAGATTTAAACCAAAATCAGTACGATAACGACCATCAATTTCAAGACCTGTTGCTTCATTTGTATTCACTTCAGGTTTGCCGCCAACGCCGCCGAATTTTGCACCTTCAAAGCGGTTATGGAATGCGGTTGCAAACAAATCAAATGGTCCATTACGTAATTTATAGCCCAATTCATATTGAGTTACTTTTGACGTATCGGTTTGATTTTCACGGAAATTATCAAATGTTGGCATATTATAACCAACAGAATAACGCCCAAACACACCTGATGAAGCGTTTAATTTATAATCGGCACCGACAGTATATGAAGTTTTGCTTCTATTATCTGTGATACGTGGGTCAAAGGTTCCGTCTGGATAGCCTGGGCCTGAATCAACTATATAATTAGTGTGATTTTTTTGGTGGCGAAGGCCGATATCAAAACGCAATGCATCTGTGGCCTGCCATGAATCTGCGATATAAAACGCATTCATAGTAGATTTGCCATTTGAATTAATGCCATAAGCCCAGCAGCCTGAACCAGAACCGGCGGTCGCAAGATCTGTACATTTGATTGAAGCGTCTAAATAATTGCCGTTTTGTTTGACTTGCATTGGTTTGAAATTACCCAATGTCCAGAAATCATCCGCGCTAAAATCAGCATAGAAATAGCCAATTGTTAAATCATGATTGCCAATTTTTTTGCCAAAAGACAAATCATTGGTAAGTGATTTGATTTGTTTCAAAACCACCCATGCGCCATAATTTTGAACATAAGAGCCCGCGCCCAATGTTGTGCCATCTGCGGTTTTAACGCTATGCCCCAATGATGTTGCAAGTGATGTTGCAGAAATTGCGCTGCCGTCTGGAACAAGGCCGTAAGTATTGGCGTCGCCAGCGGTGTAACCAAGGCGGTTTTTAACCTGCCAGCCATTATCAAATGTATGGTCAAAATTAACGCCGCTTACGCTTCCTGTCCAACCGCGACCATGCGCCATGTCAAAAGTTTGGGTTTTGCCATTTGGCCCAATTTGTAACAATTGATAGCGCGAATTATTGCCAAGTTGAACAAAATCACCAAGATCAACACCTGGAACATTTATCGCAAATGGCAAGAACCAAGGGCCAGTATCATCGGTCCAACGCGAATAGACATTCAATTTACCATTCGCCATTTTTTTAGTGATGTTAAAGGTAAGTTGTGAACCATATTCAGATGTGAATTGCGTATCTCTTGGGCTTTTGCCTGATGTTGTATAGCCACCAAGCATGAAATATAAATCATCGGCAAGTTTTCCACTTACCACGCCATCAATGCGTTTTTGACCATAATCAGTAATGCTTGCTTTTACCAAACCTTCGGTTTGGTCACGCCCTTCTTTTAAGATGAAGTTAGCGGTTAAGCCAGTTTGCCCGTTCGAGAATACCGGGTTGGGCCCTCCGCGCAGAGCCTCAACCCGGCGTATTGTTTCGTCAACACGAAACAAACTTGAGTTTTCTAAAAATGATAGGGTTGCAGGTGGGTAAATCGGCATACCTTGCAATTGCATTGTTACAAATGGCGCATCACCCCCAGATGGTAAACCGCGAACCATAATATTTGCACCGGACACACCGCCAGAGCTTTCAACCCAAACACCCGGAACCAAATTCATTACTTCGGACGTTGCTTTTGGTGCCGCCTTGGTTAAATCATCGGCGGTAAGGTTGGTGACGGCAAAACTTGCATCAAGTTTATTAATACCGCGACCACCAGGGGTTCCGGTTACGATTACAACTTCGCTATTATCAGCTTTTTTATTTGCATCTTGTGCAATTGATTGCGTTCCAAAAAGGGCACAAATCGCCAATGCAGAGACACCAAGCCTCAGATGCATTCTATTTGGTTGTTCCATTCTCATTTTCTCCTCCGTTGTATATATATGCCCCTTAACCCTGGGGCGGGATTCCTAAGGCGCAAAGACTTTTTTCGAATTCTGTCATATTATTTATGTGGCAATCGGCGCCTTTTAAATTTTCGATTTTACCAACCGAAATTGCGCGCATATTTGCCGATTTTATTGCGTTCAAACCTGATTGACTGTCTTCAACGCCAATTGCATTTTGTGGGTGAATTCCCAAACCATCAAGGCAGGCCATAAAAATATCAGGATAAGGCTTTGAGCGTTTTGACTTTGCGGCATCGGCAACAAAATCAAAATAATTTGCAATATTTAGTTTATCCAGCAAAAGCGCCGCATTCTTACTTGCCGAAGCAAGGGCAGTTTTAACACCATATTTTTTGCAAAATTCTAAGGCAGTTTTTGCGCCTTCCAAAATATCGCTTTCATTATAGGTTGAAATTTCTTGCAAATAATATTGGTTTTTAATCTCACATAATTGGCGTTTTTTTTCTTTTGATAATTCTATCCCGCCAATTTTTAACAAAAGTTCAAGCGATTGTTCGCGGTCAACACCTTTTAGCTTTTCATTATCAGCCTCTGTAAATGGGATATTTAATTCATTGGCAATTTTGCCCCATGCTGCAAAATGCGCCTTTGCCGTATCGGTAATAACGCCATCTAAATCGAAAAGAATTGCTTTTATTTCGCCGTTTTTGCCAATTGCTATTTCTTGGGTTTCATTGGTCTTGATGAAATATTTTTTTCCAAAAACACTTATTTCAATATTTTCACCATTATTTGTGAATTTTGCGGTTTTCTGATTAATATTAATTTCTAATATCGCGCCCTGATAATGGACAATTGCACCCCATTCATTCCAATCTTTTGGTATGGATGGTGCAAAGACAAGTTCGCCATTTGCGATTTGCATTCCGCCAAATCCATAGACTAATGCCTGCCATGAGCCTGCCATTGCCGCCATATGACCGCCATGATCGGTGTTGCCATGAAGGTTTTTTAAATCGATAAGCAAATTTTCTTTGAAATATTCCAACGCTTTTTCAGTTTTACCAAGTCGTGCTGCTTGGGTTGCATAGCTTGCGTATGATAATGTGCTGTCGTGGCTTGTGATGGCCTCGTAATAGTCGAAATTACGGGTTGCGATTTCAATATTATTTTGCGGACACAAAATATCGGCCAAAACAACATCAGCCTGTTTGCAAATTTGATAACGATAAAGCGTAAGCGGGTGATAATTTAATAATAAAGGATGCTTATCTTTAGCTTCTTCGAAATCAAAATGGGCGCGGTTTAAAAAATTCTCATCTTGGGCATTAATGCCTAGTGCATCATCATAAAGCAGCGTCATTTTTGTGGCGGCATTTTGCCAAATTTCTACTTCTTCATCTGAAAGTGAAATTTGGTTGCACAAATTAGACAATTCATTTGGGTTTTGCACTTTTAGTTTTTTATATATTTCAACCGCGCGCAATAAATGTGCTTTTGCCATTGAATTAGTATAAAAATTATCATTCACAAGCGCGGTATATTCATCAGGGCCAGTTACCGCATGAATACAAAACGCCCCATCAAGGCGTGGATTGAAAAAGCCAATTTGCGGCCAAATACGTGCAGTTTCAAAAAGCATTTGCGCGCCATATTGCACCATAAAATCCCAATCTTGGGTGGCATCCCAAAATAGGCCAATGGCATAAGCAATATCGGCATTAATATGATATTGTGCTGAACCCGCCAAAAAATATCCTGAACACTCATCACCGCCAATTGTGCGCCAAGGGTAAAGCGCGCCATTTTTATGGTTCATTTCAATTGCGTGTTTGCGCGCGCCATCTAAATGATTAAATCTATATAATAATAAATCCTTGGCAGCCTTTGGGTGGGTGAAAAGCAAAGTTGGGAAAACAAAAATTTCCGTGTCCCAAAAAATATGGCCTTCATAGCCTTCGCCACTTAAACCTTTTGCGGCAATTGAATTTTGGGCACCAAGGCCGGCGGCCTGAATTATTTGGAATTGGTTGAATTTTAGCGCTTCTTCAAGTTCACTATTATTTGACTTTATATATGCGCCGCCCTGTTCCCATATTTTCCCAATGGTTTCGGATTGTTTTTGTATAATTTGTTTAAAGCTGCGCTGTTTTAATTCTAATGCATTGGCTTTTGCTTTTGCGATTAAAGTTTCGGGACTTTCATCCGAATTTGCAATTTCAAAGCCAATATATTTCACAAAATCTATGGAATTATTTTTGCTTTGAATAATTAAATCGCCATTTTGCAAAAAGTGACCCGCAATAGAGTGGATTGCGTAAATCGCAACTTTCTGCCCGCTTTCATTGGTTTCTTGGACGATATATTGCCCGTCTTTATCGTGGCATTTAATAATTGTTTTTAATGGTTTTGCACCAATGCCAAGCCGTGGGTCATCGCTTTTTTGTGCGGCAAAAAGTTCATCATCAATATATGATGTCACGCGCAATGGAATAGGATTTTTTGATGTTATATTTATTTCAAAGGCCAAAGATTTTGGAAAATCAAATGGCGCAACATGGTTGGCGCAAACAAAGATTTCATCTTTGCCAGCTTGCCATGTGGTTTCACGCCTATATTGTGCGACCTGCATATCAAGTATTTGATGATTATTGCCAAGTTTTTGCGCAGCAATATCAAGCCAATCCCCATTAATTTGCGCCTCAATTGTAATTTTGCGCGGGTCGGCGATTGGAATTCTTGTATCGGTTTTTCTGGCAAAGCCGGGGAAACGCTCGTGATAATCAATTGGTGAATTATCGTAAATTTGCGCAATGAAAATATTGTTTGTTGCACTCTTGAATTCGTTTAACCCGCCGCGCATTCCCAAAAAACCATTTGAGAGTGCGAATAAAGTCTCGCTTGCTGGGTTTGAAATATCATTATTATCGCGCGCAATTTGCCACACAGAACCCTTTGACTGGGTTTCAGAAATTTCAATTGGGCCAAGCGTGTTTAGCGCGTTCAATATTTTTCCCCTGTAAACTTGTAATTCGAATCTAGTGTTCGTCTGTTATGGTATCGATATCATGATATCGATACCAGAGTCAATTGCAAATTTTGATTTTGAAAAGTTAGTGAATTTTCAACAGGGGTTTGATGCAAAATTTGCGCGACATATTATCAATCATACCCCAAAAAGGGGTTGATTATGGGCGCTAAATATGTAAGTAATCTAACATTAAAACTGTATGTAAGTTTTGTATCATATTTTGGAAGTAAATTTATGCGCCTTGTATCTTCTATATTCGCCATATTAGCGGCAATTCCAATAAGTGCAAATGCAAAGGCTTTGGACGGAACAATTATAATAGGTGCAAAGATAATTGATGGAACTGGGCGTAGTGCATATTCTGGAAATTTGCATATTTCAAATGGCAAGATTGATTGCGTTGGAAAATGTAAATCAAAGAAGGGCGATGAAATAATCAATGCCAATGGCCTTGTTCTTGCGCCCGGTTTTATTGATACACATAGCCACCATGATAGGCATATTGATGCCCATCCCGATGCGCTGCCTGAAATAAGCCAAGGTGTTACAAGTATTGTGGTCGGTGAGGATGGTGATAGCGCGCTTCCACTTTCAAGATTTTTTGATGCGCGAAAAACCAATCCATCGGCGGTGAATTTTGCTTCTTATGTTGGTCATGGAACTATTCGCGGCGCGGTGATGGGTAAAGATTATAAAAGACCCGCAAGTGCCGATGAAATAAGCGAAATGGAAAAAGTGCTTGAAAGTGCGATGAAAGAAGGTGCGCTTGGGCTTTCAACTGGCCTTGAATATGACCCTGGAATATATTCAACCCATGAAGAGATTGTGGCATTGGCAAAAGTGGCGGCAAAATATAATGGGCGTTACATAAGCCATATGCGCTCCGAAGATATCGCACTTGATGAAGCAATTGATGAAGTTATCGACATTGGCAAAAAAGCAAATATCCCCGTTCAAATATCCCATTTGAAAATTGCAATGGTCGATAAATGGGGGCAGGCCGATAAAATAATTGCCAAATTAGACAAAGCGCGCGCCCAAGGAATTAATATTACTGCCGATGTCTATCCATATACTTATTGGCAATCAAGCCTTGATGTATTGCTGCCAGAGCGCGACTTTAAAGATAGAAAGGCTGCCGAATTTGCGCTTACACATCTTGCCAAAGCTGATGGTTTGATAATTACAAATTTCCCGCCTGACCAATCTTATATTGGAAAATCTGTTGCCGATATTGCAAAATTACGTGGCAAGGATGAAGTAACAACATTCCTTGATTTAAACATTGAGGCGTCGAATATGGGCAAAGGTTCGGGCGTCATGGGAAGTGCCATGGCGCAAGATGATGTTGAAAAACTAATTCTTTGGAAACATTCAAATATATGTTCAGATGGGCGAATAATTGACATGCATCCACGCGGCGCAGGTTCTTTTGCACGAACAATTGCATGGTTGGTTCGTGATAGAAAATCACTTTCGCTTGAAACCGCAGTTTATAAAATGACGGGTCTTGCGGCAAAGAATATGGGCTTTGATGACCGTGGTATTATTGCAAAAAATAAAGTCGCGGATTTGGTTTTATTTGATGCAAAAACCATTCAAGATAATGCGACATTTAAAAACCCATCGGCGATTGCCACTGGTGTTAAAATAACATGGGTTAATGGTATCGCCGTTTTTAAAGATGGCAAAGCAACGGGCAAAATGGCGGGTAAAATTATCCTGCGCACTAATAACAAAAACTAAAAAGAGAATATAATGCAAGCACCTTTTTTATTATTTCTGGGCGATGCCCCAGACGCAAGTTGGGCAAAAACGGCATCTGGTTTGGCGCAATGGCGCGCAAAAGATTGCTATGGTCAATATAGATTGCCAAATTGCGGCGCAGATCTTGGTTTGCCCGATATTGATTTTGAACAAGCAGTTGCAAAAGGCGTGAAAACAATGGTGATTGGTATCGCCAATGATGGCGGTTTTATCGCACCAAATTGGATACCGCACATCATATTGGCACTTAAATCTGGCCTTAATATTGCAGCAGGTTTGCACGAAAGATTAGCTGATAATGCGCAAATCGCCGCAATTGCAAAAGAAAACAATAAAGAGCTTTTTGATTTACGTCGTCCAAGTATAAAATTTGGAACTGGAACGGGTATAAAAAGAAGTGGAAAGCGGCTTTTGACCGTTGGAACTGATTGTGCGGTGGGGAAAAAATATACCGCTTTATCAATTGAAAAAGAAATGCTTGCGCGAAATTTAAACGCTACATTTTGCCCAACAGGTCAAACGGGCATAATGATTACAGGGCGCGGAATTGCAATTGATTCAGTCGTTGCAGATTTTATCGCAGGTGCCGCAGAATGGCTTTCACCCGCAGCGCAAGATAATCATTGGCATATTGTTGAAGGTCAGGGGGCATTGCTTCACCCTGCTTATGCGGGGGTGACATTGGGGCTTGTTCACGGTTCGCAACCCGATGCGATTGTTGTTTGCCATGAAGCGGGGCGCAAAGAATTAGTGGGCTATGAAGGCCATTATTCCTGCCCGTCCTTATCTGATGCATTGGCAATACATGTAAATGCCGCACGTCTTACTAATCCCAATTGCCAAGGAATTGGTGTAAGTTTGAACACTTCATCATTAGATGAGGCGGCGGCAAAAGATGCCTTAAAACGCGCAGAAGATGAAACTGGCCTTCCTGCTTGTGATCCATTGCGTTGGGGTGTTGGCGCTATAATTGATAAATTAATAGTGGAATTTTAAATGTCAGATTTATTAAATCGTTTAAAAGAAGAAGCGCCAAATTACACCCAATCCGAGCGCCAAATTGCTTTGTTTTTGATAAATAATCCTGAAATGATACCTTTTGAAACTGCGGCATCAATTGCAAAGCGTTTGGATATAAGCGCGGTAACTGTTGGGCGGTTTTGCCGAATGCTTGGTTACAAACATTTCAAAGAATTAAAAGAAAATTTTCGTTCTAGTAAAAACCTGCCATGGCTTTCGGGCGATGATTTTCAAGAATTTTTAAAAGGTAATGATAGCGAAAAAAGACGCAAAACCCTTGAACGCGAAATTGAACTATTGGTTGGCGTTTATGAACGCACACAAAATAATATTTGGCGCGATGCAATCGCAACAATTGCCAATAGTAAACATGTTCAAATAATTGGCTTTCAAACTGAAAGAGGTTTGGCAACATTATTGGCGCATCAACTTCAATATGTTCGTTCGGGTATTGAATTGGTTGAAGGCTCATCTGGTAATTTTGTTGATATTTTATTGGATAGTCCGCAAGATCGTTGCTTAATCATTATCGATATCAGGCGCTATTCAAGCCAATCACAATTGCTTGCAAAAAAAGCAAAGGCGCAAGGCTTATCAGTTATTATGATTACTGACACTTTATGTGATTGGGCATCAAAAATTACCAAACATGTTTTAACCGCCGATAGTGATGGTGCTTTATTTTGGCATTCATCGGTTCCAATGGTTGGGCTTATTAATTTGCTTGTTAATGATGTTGTTAGTTTTAATGGCGGTCAAGATGTTGAACAACGCCTAGAAAAAATAAGCCAATTTTATGAGGATTTCACAGGTTTTGTTCGTAATTCAAGAAATGGCAAAGCGTGAAAATGATTGATATTATAAATACGAAAATTGATGCGCCAATTAAAGTAAATGCATTTGCGCAAAAGCATCTACTTGCCGAACCTTTTGTAATTTCAAGATATAGCTTTATCCATAGTTTGATGATGGTCATCGAACTTTCATGCGGCAATCATATTGGTCGCGGGGAAGCAGAGCCGCATGAGTTTGATGAAGATGAATTAAACAAAGCGGTTCAATATTCGCAAAGCCTTGCGCCGCATTTTGCCAATGGAATTTCCATTGCCCAATTGAACGATATGTTACCATCTGGCCCAATTCGTAATGCTTTTGATTGCGCTTTATGGGATTTGTTGTCCAAAATAAAAGGTAAAAGAGTTTGGGAATTATTAGGGCATAATGAACCATACCACCTTCCAACCGTTTACACACTAAGCATCGGTGAGCCAGGTGATATGGGGGAAAAAGCGGGTGCACTAACCGACTGGGCAAGGTTTAAAATTAAATTAGGCGGTGAAAATCAAATCAAAGATATCGCCCGCGTTAAAGCAATACGCGAGGCCCGCGAAGATGCAGAATTAATAGTTGATGCCAATGGCGGTTGGAATTTAGACATATTAAAAACCATGAGTAAGGAATTAGCCGATTTAGATGTAAGGCTTATTGAGCAACCACTTTTGGTTGGTGCGGATGATGAATTATTAAATTATCAAAGCCCTGTTCCGCTTTGTGCCGATGAAAGTTGTTTGGACACAAATTCATTGCCTTATATTTTAAATCGATACCAATATATAAATATCAAACTTGATAAAACGGGCGGCCTAACAGAGGCTTTGGCACTTTCAAAAGCGGCGCGTGATGAAGGGCTTGGCTTAATGGTTGGCTGTATGGTTGGAACATCACTTGCAATGGCACCGGCACA
Source organism: Hyphomonadaceae bacterium (assembly GCA_027492515.1). Classification (GTDB taxonomy): domain Bacteria; phylum Pseudomonadota; class Alphaproteobacteria; order Caulobacterales; family Aquidulcibacteraceae; genus Pseudaquidulcibacter. The sequence continues at coordinate 3,907 of JAPUEP010000109.1, read as the reverse complement.
TATAATTGCCCAAGAGGCACGTTTCATTGATCTTGATGGCCCAATGCTTTTGGCAAAAGATAGGCATGATGGTTTGATATATGATAAGGGCTTTGTTTATCCACCAATTAAAGAATTATGGGGATAATGGCGGCTGATTTTGAAGGAATATCACATAGCCTTTAAAATTCGGGTTTTTAACTAAATCAATTGGCTCTTGCCATTGCCCGCCTTGGATTAGGCCAATGTGGAATGGTATTTTTACTTTGCTTATTTTTTCAAAATATTTTTGATATTCTTTAATTGTATGTCGCCCTTGATAGGTTTGAATTATTACTTCATCAACCGTGTTTGCAAGGCCATCTAAATCATTGGGGTTTGCATTATTACTCCAATCTAAAAGACCGGTTACGCCAAGTTTATAATCCATCGGGATTTTTGTTCTTAGGTCTTTTAGGAATTCAACATATTTATTTAAATGCTTTGTCTTGGCATCAAAATCAATTTGCACGCCAATTATTCTATTGCCCGCATTTTTCCATTTTGAAATATGGGCATTAATTTGAGTATAGATTTCAGGTTGCCAATCCAAAGTTTCAACCCGATAAACAATCCAAATATCCGCGTTCTTTGTGCGCGGTGTCGCGCTTCTTTGTGATACAAGGCGCGGGCCATTATTTTTCTCTTCGATTTGGGCATCAAGAATATAAATGGTTTTGGCATTTGCCAATAATGATTGTGATTTTATGCCCGACCAAAGCCAAAACCTATCATATTTGCTTGCATCTACTATTTGCGCTTTTGGCGAAGATATTACCAAAAGCGCAAAACTTAAGCCGATTAAAAATTGTGACTTAAAACGCATTATCACCAATAATATTGAAGTTTTTGCGCCCAAGGCGTGGTTTTATATTTGCTTTTTAGAATATTGAACCATTCTTTGCGTTTTTCAACCGGCACATCAATTCCGCCGCATTGATTATAGCGCGACGGCGCATAGCAATTAATAGCACGGAATAATGCATAGGCTTTTAAATTTGGATTAGCATTTGGATCTGCAATCACTGATTTATAAATTTCAAGACGCGAAAATTTAGAACCCGCGAATAATGTTTTGCTTCCGCCTAATTCATCTTTTGGTGGGGTAAAATCTTCGTAGCCGTCAAAATAATTTAACCTTACAAATTCAGCAAGACACATTAATGGCTTTTGCGAATTTGGCGTTTTTGCCAATTGCGCGGCAATATCCGCAATCGGAAGGCATAAGAAATCACCTTTGCTGCCTTGCCATTTAAACACATCAAGTTTTATCGCATTATAATCATTGGGGTCGGCGGCCGTGGTTGTAACACTTGGGATAATATCTAAATCATTCAAAAATTGCGAATAAGAACCACGTGTCAATTCTTTGAATAAAAGCGTGTGCAATGCCAATTGCCTTTCACGCTCTTTGTTGTTTTTATCACTTGCAATTTTGCGCAATAAATTGGCATCGGCACTATTAGAAATCAAAGTTTCACGAATAATTTTATTTTCAACAAGGGAATCGCTGGCAAAAATCTTTGAAAGATTATTGTGCCTCTCATCATACATTGCCAATGCAAGTTGAAGTTCGGCCTTTTGATATGCGCCATTACTTGCAGGAAATAGGCTTTGCCAAAAGCCGCGTGAATTTCTGTCATTTAATTCTTCAAGCGCCAAGCCCCTAAGCATTTGGCGGCTATATTGAAGATTGGTGAAATTCTTTGAATTTGCGGCATCAGGGATTAATTTTAAAACCAGACTTGGATTTTTTTGAACATAAAAAGCATGCACCGCAAGTAAATATTCATACAAAGATTGATGTTGTGCAAAAATTGGCTTTTGCTTTTCAATCTCCGATAATTGGATAATATCGCTTGGTTTTGTGTCTTGCGATTGGCGCATTTTGTATAGGTCAATTATCGCCGTGAAGATTGGATCCGAAGCTTTGGTATTTTCCATATTCCAAAGTATTTTGGTATCAATTTCTTGTGCAAGTTCAATATTATTTATACTACGAAATTTTGGGTCTGTTTGTTTATATTGCCAGACATATTCATTAAGTAATTTGTCTTTATCGCCGCCAAACCAATAGACACGCCTTAAAAGTCCGCGCGCAGAATTTGCATAAATACCATTTGGATAATTCTTAATGTATGAATTCAGTGAATTTTGCGCCAAAGATAAAGTGTTTTTATCAATATTTTTAAGGTCAATATTTCCCCATTCATCAAATGCTTTAACTTGTGCCTTGTTTAAATCAACACGCGCAATCATATAATTTGCGGTTTCACTTAACCATTTGTTTTTGCTTGTTGTAAGGCTTGCGAAGCTTGATTTTGCATTATCAAAATCACCATCATAAAATGAAGCTGCCGCACTTAAATATGTTGCATATTGCTTTCCCGTTTCGCTTTGGATTTGTGCAATTGAAGCTGCAACAATTGGGGATGCATTTTTTGAATCATCACAACTTGGCTTCATTTCGCTTCTTGCTTTTATAAGAATTGCGCGCTCTTCGGGTGATAATTGTTTATTTGAATTTAGATTTTCTTCAAAATCAACCTGCCCCTGCGTATCACTTACACAGCGTGTGCCTTCGCCATAGGAAAAAATTGAATTTGAATTTGTTTCTTGTTCCTCATCATTTTTGCCTGCTTCACCTGTTACGGTAAAAACATAATCACGCCAATCAAATGGGGCAGGGGTTTGATAAGGTAAAGATACGCCTTTAATTTGTGCTTTATCAGGTGGGAAATTATAAAAATCATCAAATAATAATGACATATTCACGCGCGTATCATTCGCCGGTGATATTATAGCGGTTGAACTACAAGTATCATATTCGGTGATTTTAAGTTTCCAATAAATTGGACAACCAAAATCGCCACTCGCTTTTGCTGGTGTGGCGAAAAATAAAGTTTGAAAAAGGCCAAAAGCAGCCAAAACTAATGGGTAAGTAAATCTTGGTTTTATAATCATATTTATAATTAACAAATGCCAATTGTCATATCAATCATTAAAATATTTTATTTTTGTGAAAAAAGAAAAGGCCGCTTGCGCGGCCCGACAAAAGTCTAAAAAGTAATAGGCGCTTCCTCCCCGAAACGCCGCAGAGTAAACTCTACAATTCAACATTGCCAATTTATTACAAAATTGTCAAGCGGGCATAATTATATTGCACAGGGGTTTTTGTCGGAAAATAGTTTTCCCGCTTTGAAAATCAAAAAACATATTGAAAGAATTATCTTTTTGTCATCGCATAAGTTTTTTCTTTTATATTTTCAGCCTCATTATTTTTATCTTTTAGGCACAAATCATTAACCCGCCCACTTTGATTTTGGTTGGCTGCAATTGGCTTATTATATTTCATTTGTGCGAGAAGAATCGTTAGCATGGTATAAGAATACAATTTTCTTATCGTTTTTCAAGAAATAATTATTGAATTACAACAATTTAATTAAATGAAAAATTTTGGATACGTAAAAACCAATTGTCAAAACGGTTTAAATCAATATATTCATAATTTTAATGGGCGAAAATTTCTTCATAGAGCGGCTAAAGGTAATGTCTATTTTATTATGGGCATTTTTTTCGGCCTATTATAGCTTTATTGCCCCAAAAGAATTATTGCATGTTCGCGATGTCCATAATTATGATCAGGTAAAGGTTTATCTTGATAAAATTGCCTATCAAAATGTAAGCCCATTTAATCAGAAAATTATAATTGCGATTCGGGTATATGATTCATCAAACAACCATATGGTATTGATACGCGATTTGGCACCGGGTGATTTTGGAAATGGTGCAATAATGGCGCGCCTTGATAAGGATGCAGTCAATACGAAAAAGCTTCACGAAAATTCACAAATTATGGTCTATAGATCCAAAGATAAAAGCCAATATT
>JAPUEP010000108.1 GCA_027492515.1 Hyphomonadaceae bacterium | reverse complement strand
ACCAATGGCATCCATGCACCATGTGGAATTTTTGGCAATTGCGAGCCGACAAATATAATATCCATAACCAAGATTGGCATTAATAATAATGCCGCCTGCCACGGTTTCCAATTCCATATTTTAGTAACAACTGGCGCCGCCAATAATGTATCCATTAACATTGCACCAGTAATGGCAATACCATAAGCCGATGTAAGCGCTGATGAAGTTTGGAATGCAGCAACCAAAAGTAAAACACCAATTAAAAGCAAGCTATTAACCTGTGGCACAAAAATTTGCCCCGCCTGTGTTTCCGATGTTCTTTTGATAATCATACGCGGCAACAATCCAAGTTGAACCGCCTGCTGCGTCAATGAGAATGCGCCTGTAATAACCGCTTGCGAGGCAATGATTGCAGCTAAAGCCGCCAAAATCATTACGGGCCAGAAGGCATAGTCGGGAACCATCATCCAGAATGGGTCTACTTTCGCCTCAGGGTGAGAAATAACAAAAGCGCCCTGCCCTAAATAATTAAGCACCAAACATGGCAATACAAATGCGCCCCATGCAAACTGAATTGGGCGCTTACCAAAATGCCCCATATCGGCATAAAGCGCCTCTGCACCAGTAACTGCAAGGAAAACAGAGCCAAGAACTAAAAAGGAAACAAAACCATTTTGTAATAAAAATTTAATCGCAAAATATGGATTAAGGGCTTTAACAATACGCATTTGTGGATCATCCATAATGTGTATAATTCCAAGCGCGGCAAGTGTTAAAAACCAAATGGCAGTTATTGGGCCAAACCATGCCGCAATTGCATGTGTTCCCTTTGACTGAACCAAGAATAAGCCAACCAAAATCACAACTGAAATTGGAACGATATATGGTGTGAAAGATTCACCAAGACCCGGCGCAACTTTTAAGCCTTCAATCGCACCTAAAACCGAAATTGCAGGGGTAATAATGCCATCGCCATAAAAAAAGGCCGCGCCAATCACGCCGCCAAAGAAAACCCATTTTGAATTTCCACCAAATGCCTTTTGCGCAAGCGCCATAAGCGCCAAAGTGCCACCTTCGCCCTTATTATCTGCACGCATAAGGAATACGACATATTTCAATGTCACAATAAGCATTAAAGCCCACAAAATAAGGGAAACAATGCCAATTACAGAATCTTCAAGGCCCACGCCATGGCTTGCATGGTGGATTGATTCACGCATCGCATAGAACGGACTTGTCCCGATATCGCCAAAAACAACGCCAATTGAACCTAATGCCAGTGTAAGGAAGCTACCGTGGCCTTCATGATTATTATGACCAGAATTTTGCGCATTCGCGCCATTTTGGTCTATTGTTTCTTGTGACAAATCTGCCCCCATTTTTACACTTTATTAAGTGAAGAAAATGCCGATACTATTTTTATTAGTTTGCATCAAATGTTATAAGCATTAAAAGCCTATAAAACGGCAAAATAAAAAAATTATTCAAAAGAATCAAAGAGGGCATTATGGATAGACGAGTATGCTTAATAACGGGCGCATCAGCAGGAATTGGTAAAGAATTCGCACAATTAATGGCGCAGCGTGGCTATGATTTGATTCTTACCGCAAGGCGCGAAGATAGATTAGTTGAAATCGCGAACAATATTGAAAAAGAATGGGGCGCTAAATCATTGATTATAGTCGAAGATTTGGCAAAAGATGGCGCAGTTGATCGAATTATTTCTAAAATCAATGCAAACAATATTAAAGTTGATGCCCTTATTAATAACGCAGGTTATGGCCTTCCCGGTACTTTTGCATCAACCGATTGGCAGGCGCAAAAGGATTTTTTAAATGTTCTTCTTAATGCGCCAACCGAACTTGCACACAAATTAATCCCGCAAATGAAAGAAAATGGCTTTGGTCGTATAATAAATGTTGCATCATTGGCAGGGCATATTCCGGGTTCTGCGGGGCATACGCTTTATGGCGCAGTTAAATCTTACATGATTAAATTTTCCCAAAGCCTTAATTCGGAGCTTGATGGAAGTGGCGTAAACGTAAGCGCGCTATGCCCTGGCTTTACCTATTCTGAATTCCATGACGTAAATCACACGCGTGACCTTGTTTCAAAAATGCCAAAATATATGTGGCAAGATGCAAGAAGCGTAGTCGAAGAAGGCTTTGATGCCGTTGAAGATAACAAAGCCGTCGCAGTAACGGGAGTAACCAATAAACTAATCGCCGCATTATTTAAAATCATGCCAGATTTTATTGCGCAAAAAATTGTAAGCGCGCGATCAAAAGATTTCAGGCATATTGATAGTTAAGTTTTAGACGATTTTTACGGCGCTTTGGTCAAGCCAATTTTTATCATGCGTGAACCAGCCTGAATAAATATATCTTTTGCCACGCGTAACCATTGTAACGCCATGAACATATTCATAGCCCGCGCCGAAAACCACTAAAGACCCAGCTTTTGGCGCAACCCTTACGCCAAGACTTGGGAAATATGTGTTTCCGCCTTCATAATCATCATTAAGATAAATGATGGTTGTATAATTGCGGTGCGGTGAATTATTTGGGCCGCCATCTGGCATCATATTATCGGCATGTGGGCGCATTTCCATGCCTTCTTTCCAACCAACAATTTGTGCCGTATCGGGATAGATTGGTTCACCATTTACAAATTCATTGATAACATACATTGAACTTATATGGCGAATTTGTTGTAAAATGCGGGTTGCATCAATTTCATGATGCATGATGTCGTGCATTTGAATATAGCGCCCATCCCAAAATTTTTCACCAGTTTTTTCGGCAAACATTTCAACATTGCGCTCATAGCAATCAATTAGAATTTGGCATTGTTCTTTTGAAAGGAAGTCTTCAACCACATAAAGCGGGGAATCATCATCTTGTGCTGAAAATAGTGGTAAATCATTGCCATCACCTTGCCACCATTCTTTTTGGCCCGGTCTTGGTTCGATTATTTGCGCATCATTCATTTCAAAATTACTAAGCATTTTTGCCTCACATTATGACATATAGGCAAATGACGCAAAATTTGTGCCATTAAAAAAGGCAAAGCTTTTATTTTGCTTTGCCTTTTTGAAACTTAAATTACCAACCAGATGGTGGTGACGGCGGCGCAGGTGGCGGTGCCGGCGGATGTGGCGGGGTTGGTGGATTTGAATGTGGTGGAATTAATGGGGTTGGCGAACGACCAACAACACCAGAGAAGCGCGAACCGCCGCTCATATACATTCCACCGCCGCCGCCATATTGGGTAACCATAGGATAGCCAACACCATTACTTACCGCGCCCATAAAGAAGCTATTTGAAATTGGCGGTGCAATTTGCGCAACAGGGCGCGGGTCAAAGCATGGCGCAGGCATAGGCATAGGTGCAGGCATTGGCGCAGGATATGGCGCAACAATTGTTACTGGTGCTTGCGGATATGGGTTTGGCGCAATCGCAGGATAATAATATCCCGGTGGCGGCGCCAAAGGTGCATTTTGATTTTTAATTGTTGAATATGAAGACACATAATCTTGTGAAATTGGGCCTGCATAAGATTGAACCATTGTTGATGGTCCATAACCATAAGCAACATTGGTTTGAACATTTGTGGCAACATTTACGCCATTATCAACCGCAACCATGCCACCATTACATGGTGAAGTTTGCACGAAATGGCAGTTTGTAGGCGCAGGATTATTGTAAACAGGTACGCTAGTATATTGAACATTATTTTCGTTATAATTTGATGTGCTTTGATAAGCACTAGCTTCATATTGCACATCTTGGTTGTAATTTTGTGCAACATATGGCTGTGGCATTGCCACTGGCGCATTTGAATTAACAACAATAGAATTAGTAACGCGAACCGCGCCATTGCAATCATGTTGATTTGGCGCATCAAGGGTGCAGCTTCCTGCGATTGCCTGACCTGCAAAGCCGATTAAAACTGATGCAGCAACGGTTGAAGTTAGTTTAGCTCTTGTCATTCTATAACCCTGATACGGAAAAATTGTATTAATAAAATCTTAACGTGGTTACAGAACGACAAAATAGATGCCATTTCAACACTTTGCCCTAAAAGAGGGAAAGTTGAACTTTGTTTTTTACCTTTAAATGGAAATTTGACCCAAGATGGGGCAGTTGCAATTCATGTTTTAGTTAATTTGGGCATTGATTCTTGATATTATTTCAATTGTATCGCCATGATTATAAATAATGCCGCGTGCACCATTTTCGATTAATATTTTATCATGCCCATCATTTATGTGGCTTGCGCCGCAAAAGCCAAAAACATCCATATTTGCAGCTTTCGCAGCCTGAACACCCGCCACCGAATCTTCGATTACTATGCAATCTTTTGGTTCAAATCCCATATTTTTTGCCGCGAATAAAAATACATCGGGCCATGGTTTTGGGCGTTCTACTTGGCTTGCAGAAAAAATATTGGGTTCAAGAAAATCGATTAATCCAACTTGTTCAAGATTACGCCTTAGGCTTTCCATTCTTGTGGTTGATGCAACACAAAATGGGATTTGTAATGATTTGAAAACATCAAAAATTCCATCGACAATTTTCAATTCGGTTTCAAACGCTTTGTGCACGCGGTTTTGGGCGTTTTGAAAAAGCTCTTCGGTAAATTCAATATTTAATTCTTCGCAAAAACTTTCCCAAACAAGGCGCGCAGGTTTGCCCGCAAAGCGTGCGCAGACTTCTTGTGGATCAATTTTATAGCCAAGTTCGGCGGCCATTTCTGATTCAACACGCGCCGCGATTATTTCACTATCAATTAAAACGCCATCACAATCAAAAATCACAAGTTTTTTATCAAAAGTCATGCGCAATGCCTGACTTTTCCCAATCACCGAATCTTGTTGGTTCGGGGCCATTGCGTCCACCAATTTCTTTTGCAAGTTTTGATTTTTCGGCTTCTAATTCTTCGCGCCTTTTTTGCGCTTCTTCAAGGGCACGCTGCGCCTCTGGTGATAGTTTTTTTGCTTCTTGATTTTCAATTTCTTGGGTCATAATCCTCTATTACAATAAAATGCTGTTTTGACAAATATGTGAATATTGCTTGACCTTTTGGGATATTTCACACACTCACAGATTGTGAAAAATTCTAATTCAAGACCCCCAAATAAAAACTTTAATCGTTCACCAGATCGCAACGGTCCGCGCCGTGATGGGCCACGTCGTGATGGGCCGCGCCCACCGCGCACTTGCCCCGATGTTGCGCGCAATGCTGCGGCAATGCTTTTGTGGCTTGTGCTTGATGAAAAGCAAAGTTTGGATGAGGCGATGCAAAACCTTTCGCAATATAGCGAATTGGATGGTCGCGATCGTGGTTTTGCCGCAATGGTGGTTAAATCAACCCTTCGCCATTTGGGGCATGTTGAAAAACTTTTAAACGCGCAAATTGAGCGCCCATTACCCGAGACCGCAAATTATGTGCGCGCATTATTGCGTTCTGCTTTAGGTCAGCATTTGGCAAAAATCGCGCCCGCACACGCAATCATTGACCGCGCAGTTTCATTGGCAAAATATGATAAAAAAGCCTTTGGCATGGCGGGGCTTGTAAATGCAGTTTTACGCCGTTGCTTTGATAATATTGATAAAGTTAGTTTTGACGATATTGAATTATTACCTAAAAGCTGGTCATCGCGTTATATTGCGGCATATGGCGAAGAAAAGACGCGCAAAATTGCGCAATCTTTCCTTATTCCTGCGCCAATTGATTTGACCATCAAACCAAATCTTTCACCTGAAGAAATTGCACAAATAGAGCAAGATTTTCAAGGAACACGCGTTGGTTCAACTATTCGTATTCCAACTTTGCCCGATGATTTTCAAAATCTTCCATCCTGGAAAGCTGGTAATATTTGGGTGCAAGATTATGCGGCATCATTACCTGCGCTTTTGCTTGGTGTGAAAAAGGGGCAAAATGTGCTTGATATGTGTGCTGCCCCTGGTGGTAAGGCAATGCAAATGGCGGCGGTTTTTGCCAATGTTTCGGCGGTTGATGTTAATGAAAACCGTATCAAACTTATTGCGCAAAATATTGCCCGCACCAATCTTCATGCCAAATTATTGGCGGGAAATGCAAAAAACTTTACGGGTGAAAATCAATGGGATGCAATTTTGCTTGATGCCCCATGTTCGGCAACGGGAACTTTGCGCCGCAATCTTGAAAGCCCTTGGATTAAATTACCATTTGATTTGCCAAAATTAATGGAAATTCAATGCGAATTGGTTCGCGCTGCGGCACAAGGTTTAAAATCAGGCGCAAAACTTGTCTATGCCGTATGTTCTATGGAGCCAGAGGAGGCCGAACTTGCGGTTTCATCTGCTTTAGAAGCCGGCCTTGTAATTGATAAAATCACACAAGAAGAAGTGCCATTATTGCACGAGGCAATTGAAGAGCGTGGCACATTAAGAATATTGCCATATATGCTTTCCGATATTGGCGGCCTTGATGGTTTCTTTATTGCAAGATTTGTAAAGCCTTAAAGGCTTAGGATTTCGCTTCTTAATTCACTTAAACCAACGAAATCATGTGATGACACAGCCAAAACCACAGGATGTGCGGCGGGGCGTTTTTTTATGGCATCTTGGGCTTTGGCAATTGTTGCCTCAAGTTCGGATTTTTTGATTTTATCAGCTTTGGTAAGAATGATTTGATAAACAACCGCCGCAGTATCAAGTTCTTTTAAAATCTCTAAATCATTTTCTTTTATGCCGTGACGACCATCAATAAGCACAAAAACCCGCTTTAAAACCGCGCGCCCTTTCAGGAAATCACGGGTTGCACTTGTCCAACGGGCAATTTCGGTTTTTGATGCTTTAGCATAGCCATAGCCAGGAAGGTCAACAATCCTAAGGCGTTCATTTTCATCTTTATCTTTAAGCGAAAAGAAAATTAATTCGCGGGTGCGCCCCGGTTCTGATGATGCGCGCGCCATGCCTTTGCGGTTTAAAATTGCATTCACAAGGCTTGATTTACCAACATTTGAACGACCAGCAAATGCAACTTCGGTAACATTCATAGGCGGCAAATCGCCCATTGTTCTTGCCGCCCAGAGAAAACTTGGCACAAGGCGTAGAAATTCTTTATCGCTTTCTTGTACCGTCTGTTCCATTATTTAACCGTTTTTTTCGCTTCTTGTTTTTTGAACCATTCATCAAACACTGTTGGTGAGCCTGTTTGTTTGGCAATTACATATTGCTGTACAATTGTAAGAAGATTTGACCACGTATAATAAATCACAAGACCAGAGGCAAAGCTTCCAAAAATGAAGGCAAAGAACCAAGGCATCATTGCAAAAATCTGTGTTTGCATTGGATCAGTGGTTGGCGCAGTTGGTTGCATTTTTTGCATTAGCCACATTGATGCACCATAAAGAATTGGCCAAATACCAATACCCATACCGCCAATAATTGGAATAATATGCGGATCAAATGGCAATAGGCCAAATAGATTTATGAATGAAGTTGGGTCTTTTGCCGACAAATCGGGAACCCAACCAAAGAATGGTGCATGGCGCAATTCCAATGTGATTGATAATACTTTGAACAAGGCCAAGAAGATTGGCATTGTCAAAAACATCGGAACACAACCTGCAACAGGATTGATTTTTTCGGTTTGATAAAGTTTCAAAGTTTCTTGCTGCTGACGTGCGGCATCATCTTTGAATTTTTCTTTAATCTCATTCATTTTTGGCGTTAATTCGCGCATTTTGGCAAAGCTTTTGTAGCTTTGATAAACCAATGGGAATGTTGCGATTTTAACAACAACCGTAAGCGCCAAAATCGCCAAACCAATATTACCAATTTTGGTATTAAAGAACATCAACAACCAATAAAACGGTTTTGATAAGAACCATAAAACGCCCCAATCAATACCATTATCAAATTTTGGAATATTATATTTAGTTTCATAAGCGCGAAGCTCTGAAACTTTTTTAGAGCCCGCATAAACACGTTCAGTGTTTGAAACGCTTTGACCCGCGCCAATTGTTGCTTGTGGGCCAACGAATGAAGTTTCAAACATATTACCATTATCAATTGGAACTGCTTTATAGCTTGCGGCAATATTTTGATTTTGGTCTGGAATAAGCGCTACAAGCCAATATTTATCAGCAATACCAAGCCAGCCACCTTTTGAGTTTTCACTCATGGCTTTGCCTTTTTCCATATCGTGATATTTAAGACGGTTCAAAGTGCCATTTAAAATGCCCACTGGACCTTCATGGTTTGCACTTGATTGTGGTGGTGGTGGTTTTGAATAACGGCGGATTGCACCATATTCTTGAAGATTTACAGGCGCCGCGCCTGTATTTGTAATTGTATCGCTAAAAGTGAAAAGATATTCGCTATCAATTTCAATTTTACGTGTGAATTTTAAACCTGCGCCATTATCATATTCATAAACCAATGGGGCATTTGGTGCCAATACATTACCAGAAACCAATTTCCAAACAGTATTAGGGCCCGGTAAATTTGGTGCATTATCTGTCGAAGTATAGCCAAAGAATGCAAAATAGCCATCTTTTGAACCTTGTGGGTTTAAAAGGGTTACGGTCTGTGGCTTGTTCACTTCTTCAGTATAAGCTTTTAGGTTTAAATCGTCCAAACGCGCGCCAAATGATGAAACCGAACCTGATAATAACGGATTATCAATTTTATTACGTGCCGAAAGACTAATTGCTTTATCGCGCGGAACAATTGCGCCCATATTAGTTTGGGTTGCATTATCCTGCGGCGCTTGCGCTTTTTTTGCAGCTACATTTTGTTGTTGCGCTAATTGTTGCTGGCGCAACTTTTCTTGTGGGCCTGCCCAAAATGTTTGATAAAGGAATAAAATCATCAAAGCAGAAACAATTGCGATAATGAAATTCTTGGTATCTGGTTGTTGCGGGTTCGGCTGCATTATTTGCTCAATCAGGTTTTTGGTTTTGAAAAATTTCTATTGGAAAGCCTTTTGACTAAGAATTCCACCTCGTCAAGTAAGTCTTTGTAGTTGGCATCAATAGTCTGTGGTCTTGCAATTGCAACATAATCCATACCTTTTAATCCAAATTTTGGCAGGATTTGTTGTAAAATAGCACGTAATCTACGGCGTGCGCGGTTTCTTTTGACGGCATTTCCGACTTTTTTAGATGCGGTAAGCCCAAATCTTATATTTTGCGACGCTGTATTTTCACAAGATTGTTTATTTTCGCGTGCCTGTAATGACAAAAATCGCCCACTGGATTTCATCCCTTGGGCGACAAAAAGAAATTCAGCTCTCTTTTTAAGAGTCATAATTTTTTCGCATTTTTCCAAGGCAGGGCACTCCAAACCTTGAATGCTCAAAATTACGCGCTAAGACGTTTGCGGCCTTTTGCACGGCGACGCGCCAAAACAGCTTGACCGCCACGAGTAGCCATACGCGCACGGAAGCCATGACGACGAGCGCGAACAAGTTGAGAAGGTTGATATGTACGTTTCACAGGATTTACTCCAACACGACACATTCAATAGAAAGACATTCTTCCACAAGAATTTGCCGCAATAAAAATTGAAGTTGGGCTGCTACTGGTTTAAGGCACAAATGTCAATTGATTGGTTGCCGTTTTGCTGCAACAAAAGCATGAAAAAGGTCCTGATGTGAGTGAATCTTCAAAAAACACTGTCCAATTCAAATCTAGCTATACTATTTTAAGCTCTATTGCATCTGTAAGTGTTGCGCTTATTTTAGTTGTTATAAAAGCTTTGGCGGTTAATTCATCTGGCTCTAACGCTGTGCTTGCATCAATGGCAGATAGTGGACTTGATTTAATTGCAAGTGCTGTAACCCTTCTTAGCGTAAGATATGCGCAAACCGCCCCTGATAAAGAACATCGTTATGGGCATGGCAAGGCCGAGGCTTTGGCAGGGGTTTTTCAGGCTGGTCTTGTTGCGATTTCATGCGCTTTAATCGGCCTTTCATCAATAGATAGAATTATTCATCCACGGCCATTAAATATTGAAGGCCCTGCGATTGTTGTGATGATTATTTCAATATTTTTGACAATGGCATTGGTGGCGTTTCAATCTTGGACGCTTAAAAAAACCAATTCCATCGCAACAAAAGGTGATAGGGCGCATTATTTATCGGATCTTTTATCTAATCTTGTTGGTCTTATTGGGGTTTGGGTAGCTGCAAAATTCCATATTCTTCAGGCCGATGCATTGGCAGGTCTATTCATCGCTGCATGGCTTTTAATCGGCGCATGGCATATCGCAAGCGAGGCCGCAGACCATTTACTTGATAAAGAAGCACCAGAAGAAACCAGAAACCAAATTAAAGCAATTGTTCATAGCAATGAATTTGGCGCAAGCCTTCATGATTTACGAACCCGCATTTCAGGCCCATGGCTTCATATTCAATTTCACATGGAATTGCCAAAAGATATGAAACTGCTTGATGCACATGACATTATTGTTGATATTGAAAAGAAAATTCGTGACGAATTCCCTGATTCAGACATCATCATCCACCCAGATCCAGATGAGGGTGCAGAACCACATGGTCACCCAAAATTTGGCCTTAAATAAAAATACACAATTCGCAGCAAAAAGTGAATTAAAATTTCCCCTACGGAAAATTGACAAGTTGAAAAAATAGGCTTTATCTATTGGAAAATACTTGCACCAATTAATAAATTAATTCGAGGGAATAATGAAAAATTTCAATCTTAATATCGACGATAGCCAAATCGCACTTATCGAGTTCAATGTTCCCGAAAAATCAATGAACACTATTTCTAAATCTGTGATGTTAGAATTAGAAGAAATCGTTGAAACAATTAAAGGCGATGAAAAAATCAAAGGCGCGGTCATCTTTTCTGGCAAAGAAAGCGGCTTTTGCGCGGGTGCAGACCTTGAAGAAATTAGCAGCAATATGGTGGGTGCAAGCCTTGAAGATGCCTTTAAAGCTGCATTCATGCTTAATGCGACTTTGCGCAAACTTGAAACCTGCGGCAAACCGATTGCTTGTGCGATTGAAGGGCTTGCACTTGGTGGCGGTTTGGAAATTGCCCTTGCATGTCATTACCGCGTTGTAGCCAATGATGAAAAAATCCAACTTGGTTTACCTGAGTGTAAGGTTGGCCTTATCCCTGGCGGCGGCGGCACACAAAGATTGCCGCGCTTGATGGGCGTTCAAAATGCGGCGGGTTATTTGCTTGAAGGCAAAAGCATGAAACCGCAAGATGCGCTTAAATTTGGCGTTGTGAATGAAGTGGTTGAAAAAGGCAAAACTGTTGAAGCATGCGAAAAATGGCTTTTAAGCGCGCCAAAAGCGACCCAAATTTGGGATGATAAAGGTTATCGTGTTAAAGATGGCCCATTCACACCTGCGGGCATTATGAATTTCATTGGCGGCAATGCGATGATTGCGGGTAAAACCTATGGCAATTATCCTGCGCAAGTTGCGATTTTAAGCTCGGTTTTTGAAGGGCTTCAAGTTCCTATGGATGCGGCATTAAGAATTGAAAGCCGCTATTTCCTTAAAAACTTTATGAACCCGCAAACCCAATCAATGGTGCGCACTTTATTTGTATCATCACAAGCGCTTTCAAAAGGTGCGAACCGCCCGAAAGGCTTTGATAAATATGACATCAAAAAAGTAACAGTTTTGGGCGCGGGTATGATGGGCGCGGGCATTGCCTATTCACAGGCGATGGTTGGCATTGAAACAATCTTAATCGATCAAACCCAAGAAGCCGCCGAAAAAGGTAAAGCGCATTGTGCGGACTTGTTGAAAAAACAGGTTTCACGCCGCAAAATGACCCAAGAAAAAGCGGATGGTGTTTTGGCACTTATTACAGCGACCACTGATTATGATGCCATAAAAAATTCCGACCTTGTTATTGAGGCAGTTTTTGAAAACCGCGAAATCAAGGCCGATGTTACAAAACGTGCCGAGGCGCAACTTGCAACCACTGCGGTATTTGGTTCGAATACTTCAACCCTTCCAATCACTGGCCTTGCAGAGGCGTCGGTGCGCCCTGATAATTTCATTGGTATTCACTTCTTTTCCCCTGTTGAGAAAATGCCATTGGTTGAAATTATCATGGGTGAAAAAACCACTGATGAAACTTTGGCAAAATCAATTGATTATGTGTTGAAAATCAAGAAAACACCAATCGTTGTTAATGATGCACGTGGTTTCTATACATCGCGCTGCTTCTCAACTTATGTGCAAGAAGGCATTGAAATGCTTGCCGAAGGTTATGCGCCAATTTTAATTGAAAATGTTGGTCGTATGACTGGTATGCCGGTTGCCCCACTTGCCATGTCGGATGAGGTTGCGCTTGACCTTGCCTATAAAATTCAAACCCAAACCAAAAAAGATTTGGGTGATAAATGGGAACAAACCCCTGCAGCAGACATGATTGAAACCATGGTTGTCAAAAACGAGCGTTTTGGTCGTAAAAACAAAAAAGGCTTCTATGATTATCATGATGATGGCAGCAAAAATATTTGGGCGGGATTGGCTGATATTGTTAAACCAACAAAACTAGACGCTGGCCCACCAGAAGTACAGCAAATGAAAAACCGCCTTCTTTATCGCCAGGGTATTGAGGCGGCGCGCTGTTTTGAAGAAGGCGTTATTACCGACCCTGTACAGGCTGATATTGGTTCAATTTTCGGTTGGGGCTTTGCGCCATATCATGGCGGTGCAATTTCAATGATTGATAATATTGGCATTCAAAAATTTGTTGCCGCTTGTGATGCATTGGCTGATAAATATGGCGAACGCTTTAGGCCAAATGCATTATTGCGCGATATGGCGGCAAAGAATGAAGGCTTTTATCAAAAATACGGCCAATTAAAACGCGCCGCATAATATGCATTCACCCAAGGATGGTATAATTTTTATTGCCACTTTGGTGATGGCAACTTTCCTTATGGGTTCAAGTTTTGTGGCGGGAAAAATCCTTATTATGGATAATATTCCCGCCCTTTTACTTGTTGCAATTCGTTTTTTTGCCGCCTCAATAATTATTTTTCCGTTTGTCCTTTTGGATGGTAAGGGAATTTATGGCGCGCTTTTTCCCAATGACTTAAATATCAAAGATAAGATTGCAATTTTGCTTATTGGGCTTTGCCAAACAGGCGGGGCAATGGGCTTTTTGTTTTTAGCGATGAAAACCATATCAGCGCCAAATGGGGCAATCCTATTATTTACAAACCCATTATGGGTTGCATTATTTGGCACTTTATTCCTGCATGAAAAATTAAAGCCCATAAGAATCATTGGTTTGATTATTGGAATTTTGGGCGTGATTTTGGCAATTGGAATTAATATTAAAATCAATAATAATATGATTGGCGGTCAATTTATTGGCCTTATGGCGGGGATTTCATGGGCACTTGCCACCACAATAAATAAGAAATTCAACCCAAAAATTGGCATTTGGGCGCTTAGTTTTTGGCAGATGTTTATTGGCGCAAGTGTTTTATTCTTATTTGCCAAATTATCGGGGCAAACAATTCCGAATGATATTGGTTTAAAACAATATGCATGGTTCTTATGGCTTGCAGGGCCCGGAAGTGCATTATCTTTTAGCCTTTGGTTTATCGCGCTTAAAAAGGGCGGGGCAACCAATGCCAGCTCTTATTTATTTCTTGCGCCATTATTTGCGATTTTGATTTCCTTTTTCGTTTTAGGTGATAAATTGACCCCGATTCAAGCATTTGGCGGCGGTTTAATCTTCCTTGCGATTTGGCTTATAAATCACACGCCGCATTCAAATTCGGCACATAAAAAAATAATAGAAGCCCAAAGCATGGGCGAAATGTAAATGGGAGGCAATAAATGTTAAAACCAGTAATCGTCCTTATAATTTGGACACTAATCGTTCTTGTATGGCTTTATGCAAAGCGAATTCCTGCGATGCAAAAGGCAAAAATCAAACCTGATGATTATAAATTATCACATCAAAAGAAAGGTAACCCTTTACCAAATGATGCGGTCGCCGTTGCCGATAATTATAACCATCTTTTAGAAGCGCCAACTATTTTCTATGCGCTTGCTTTAGCTGCACAAATTGGCGGCTATGTCGATGAGCATTTGATTATACACGCATGGATTTATGTTGCCCTAAGGATTGCACATTCATTGGTTCAAGCAACAGCAGGCAAAGTCATAATACGCTTTAGCCTGTTCATACTTTCAATGGTTGTACTTGCAATTATGGCAATTCAGGTGGCGTTGAAAATTTTCGCCTAATTTGCTTTCAAATGCCGATTAAAGAAATCAAGCGCCGATTGGAATTGGTGCTTTTTCTTGGCATTGCCTTTTAAACCATGCCGCTCCCCTGGGTAAAGCATGGTTTCAAAAGGAATTCCTTTGGCCTGTAATGCCGCAATTACGCGGGTTGTATTATCCAAAAGCACGTTATCATCTGCCATGCCATGCATAATCATCAATGAATTTGGCTTTAGATTTTGTAGGCGATTTAGAACATCGGATTTGGCATAACCGTCCTTATTTTCATCAGGCATTGCCATATATCTTTCTGTATATGCCGTATCATAAAGCCCCCATTGGGTAGGCGGCGCACCAGCAACACCCGCCGCAAACGGTGTGTCTTTGGCGGTCATTGCCATAAGGGTTACAAAGCCGCCCTGTGACCAACCTGTAATGCCAATATGTTTGCCATCAATATATGGCAATGATTGCAAGAATTTTGCGCCCTTGATTTGATCATCAATATCGGGGCCGCCAAATTGTTTATAAATTGCGCGGGTGAATTTTTTGCTGCGGTCAGGTGTGCCGCGATTATCCAATGTAAAGACAACATATCCTGCATCCTGATAAAGCCTTAGGCTTGGCGCTACCCATGATTTTGTAACCATTGATTTGGCAGGGCCGCCATAAATATAAACAATGGCAGGGTATTTTTTACTTGGGTCAAAGTTTAGTGGCTTTAACATTGAATATTGCAAATCTTGATTATCATCAGATTTCAAAATTCCAAATTCTGGCGCACTATAGGTGTCTTTATATGGATAGAATGGGTGGGATGAATTAAGTGCATTTTCTTCGATAAAGCGCAGCCTTTTGCCTTTTGCATCATAAAGGCCAACATTTGGCGGGGTTTTGGGGTCCGAATATGTGCCAATGAATGTTTGCCCTGACTTTGCCATTGCGGCATTCCAAACACCGCCCTCATTGGTAATTGGCATTAAAGGCTTATCACCCTTAAGGCTTGTAACATAAAGGCCAGTTTCAATCGGGGTTTTGGGCGATGCCATAACATAAATTTGCCCCTTTTCTTCATCAATTGCGGCAATGCGTTTGATGGGAAAATCACCCTTTGTTATTTGGCGTTGTAATTTGGCGTCTTTATCATAAAGATAAAGGTGATTATTGCCATCACGTTCCGAAGGCCAAATAAAGCCGCCCGATTTCAAAAGCCTAAAATCATCACTTAATTCAACCCAAGTATCAGATTTTTCAGTAAGTATGATTTTTGATTTTCCAGTTTGGGCATCAATAAATAATAAATCCAAGACCTGTTGATTGCGGCTTAGGCGTTGTACATAAAGGCTTTTGCCATCATTCGCCCAATTAACGCGCGCAAGATAAATATCCTTATTATCACCCAAATCAACTTTCACCATTTCGCCATTGGGCAGTGATTTAACATAAAGCTCCACTATTGCGTTCGGGCGCCCTGCGCGTGGATATTTTTGGGAAATTACCTTTGTCCCCTCCCCGCTTATTTCAAAGCGTGGGATTATATCGACATTGGTTTCATCAACTTTGGTAAAGGCGATTTTTGAACTATCTGGCGCCCACCAATAGCCTGTATGCCTGTCTTGTTCTTCTTCGGCGATAAAATCTGCCGTGCCATAGCTTATATTTGCGCTTGCGTCGGGTGAAAATTTGTTTTCCGCGCCATTTTGCAGGTCTTTGATAATCAATTCATTTTCGCGCACAAAACCAAGAAGATTACCATTCGGGCTTAGTTTGGCGTCAATTTCATCCTGTGGGGTTTGGGTAAGGCGCTTTATTTCATGGCTTTTGGCATCAACGGCAAAAATATCGCCATCAAGTGGCACAAGCACGGCCTTACCAGTTTCATCCCATTTATATTCAACCACACCACGACTTGAAAGGCGCATTCTTTCGCGGCGCCCCTTTTCTTCTTCTGATAATTCTTTGGCAGGGTTTGATAATTTATTGGCATCAACCAAAACAAATGGCGCACCATTTTTAATATCCACCGCCCACAAATCTTGAATTGTTACATCTTCGGTTTTTGGTTTTAGATAGGTAAGAATTAAACCATCGGGCGATAATTGTGGATTATTGGCATTTGGGCCCGATAATGCAGGATCTGAAAACACGCGTTCAATCGTAAGACGATTATCAGTTTTAATCCCCTGCGCATATGCATTAATTGAAAGGCCAGAAATTAAGGTCGCAAACAAAATTGATTTTAGAGTTTTCATTTTATGTCCTGATAGGTTTTTTATATATTCATATATCCTTTGTCATAAATACGCTATTGGGGTCTTTCACATAATCGCCGAATGGCTCACAATCTCTGAAGCCAAAGCTTTCATATAATTTTCGCGCAGGTAAAAACTCTGCAAAAGAGCCTGTTTCTAATGATAATTTATCAAATCCATTTTGCTTGGCATAAGAAATAATATGCATAAGAATTTTTCGTGAAATCCCTTTGCCGCGCAAATGTTTATAGACATGCATGGATTTTATTTCGCCATGCCCCGCGCCCAAATCTTTTAACGCACCGCAACCCAATAGTGCATCTTCACCCCAAATTGACCAAAATCTTATACTTGGATGCTTTAAATCATCAATTGGCAAAACATGGCACGATTCAATTGGCCCTTGCGAGCGCATCAAATCAAAATGGGTTTGCAATAAATGGCGAATTTCATCGCCAGACAAATCATCTTCAATTATTTTCATAATAATTTCGAAAGCCTATCTTCTAAATTAGTTTGCGGGGTAAAATGAATTGAATTTATGCCAATTGATTGCGCCCCATTGGCATTTTCTGGCATGTCATCAATAAAATAAGTATCGGATGCGGCAAAACCAAAATGATTTAAGGCGTTTTCAAAAACCTTTTTACTTGGCTTTCGCGCGCCAAAATTCCATGAACAATAAGAGTTTTCACCAAATATTTCATAGGCTTCTGGCGAAAGATTTGGCATTTCTTCATAAACCAGCGCCCCATTATTTGTAAGAATTGCAATTTCATGACCATTTGATTTTAAAAGCGCCGCAATTTCCAAATTTTCAAATATTGGCTGCATCGCATTTTTACGACAATCAATCCAAATAGGGCGATTAAAATTTGTGCCCAATGTTTTATTGAAATCATCAAGATAATGATTGCCATCTTTGTGAAAGCCAGATTCAGCAAGATTTTCACGCCCAGCATCAAACCAATTTTTCGAAATATGGGCAATCGTAACACCCGATGCTTTTGCAAGATTTTTACGGCGCGCCATAAAAT
The DNA here is from genome assembly GCA_027492515.1 of Hyphomonadaceae bacterium. Lineage (GTDB taxonomy): Bacteria > Pseudomonadota > Alphaproteobacteria > Caulobacterales > Aquidulcibacteraceae > Pseudaquidulcibacter. The sequence goes on along the minus strand of JAPUEP010000108.1, from coordinate 1,737 downwards.
CATAATGATATAAAACATCATCCATATCAAAAATAATTAGTTTTTTCATTCACGTATCACCACAACAATATATTTATTTGTAATTTGACCATCATTGTGGAATTCGGTTTTGCCATTGATTTTAAAGCGTAAACAATCACCTTTTATAAGGTTAAAAACCTTATTATTAACTTCAAATTTCAATTGCCCTTCAAGCATTATTATATGCTCTTCAATGCCGCACATATTAGGGGATTCGTAAGTTAATTTTACACCAGCAGGAATTTCGCCCATTATAATTTCGGTTTTATAATTTCGGGCACTTGGGGCAATTTGGGTGCGCTTAAACCCTGATTGTTCAACCCAAATTGGATGATTGCGAAGAAGGATTTCAAAATCATCATTCTCCTCAATTTCGTATAAAAGTTGTGACATTGTGGTTTTAAATGCAATGCAAAGACTTCCAAGGTTTTGTGCAGATGGGCTGGTTTCCCCGCGCTCAATCCTTGAAAGTGTGGCGCGTGATATGCCACTTGCTTTAGCAAGGCTATCTAAAGTAAAATTATTTTGCTCACGCAATTTTGCAATACGTGCACCAATTTTGGCATCAATATCATTTCCCATAAATGGGAATATTTCTTATTTATGGGATTTGGTCAAGTACTAATTCAAAAATGGAAGCTTGGGTAAAAAAGATTTTCCATTATCAACCAATTTATTCATCATCAATGCTTTGATTGGCGCCATTTTATCGGCGATATTTATCAACGCTTTTCGTGCCAAAGTGGCCGCTAATGTATCATTGGTATAAAGGTTCACAATGCCCGCCGTTGCAACATATAATGGCAAAGTATCAAGGCGATGTTTGCGGTCATATTCACCCAAAACTTGCGGCGCGCCAATATCTTTATTGCGTTTTTGGGCTTTTTGGACGCAATTCATCAATGTTGTAATTGATAAAAGCCCAAAATTAAAACCATGCGCGGTAACAGGGTGCATCCCAACCGCCGCATCACCAATTGCGGCAAAGCGCGGTGCAATGAATGAATTGGCATAAACCCCAACCAATGGATAGGCGAATTTTTCACTTATAAGCGAAATTTTACCAAGCGGATTTTCAAATCTTTCCTGTATCCAATTTGTGAATTCATCATCGCTTTTTGCCAATAATTCATCAATCTGATTTGGTTTCATTGTTATAACTGCCGATGAAACATTATCATTCAAGGGCAAAAGCGCCAAAGTATAACCATTGCCAAAACATTCATTGGCAATAAATTCATGCGCAATTTCATGTTTAATTCGGCAAACCACCATTGTTTTACCAAAATCAAGCATGGAAGATGAAATGCCATATCTTTTGCGAATTGTTGAAAAGCGGCTGTCGGCGGCGATAAGAATTTTTGCGCTTAAATTCGTGCCATCTTGTAAACCAGCACTTACAAAATCTGGCTTATTATCGATTTTTGTAATTTCGTTTTCAAAGAAAATTTTGATATTTTCATCGTCTTTTACAATTTCATAGGCATATTGGCGAACCAAATGGTTGGAAACCACATAAGCAAGATTTGGCGCCAAATTACTTTCAAGAACCATTTTGCCATCATTTTTTCCATTATTAACAATGGCCTTATCAATGGTTGAAATATCGCCTTTCGAAAATTGCGCCCAAATTCCAAGGCTTTCCAAAATATCTTTTGATTTATAGGTAAGCGCAATATCACGCCCATCAAATTTTGGCGCTTCAATCGCCTCTTT